>CBDUSL010000001.1:0-42351 GCA_965370265.1 uncultured bacterium
TAATATAGCTCTTTTAAGGTGTCAAGGGTATTTTAACCTATTTATATAATAAAATAAGGGCGTACGTGAATACACCCCTATGGTTTGTTTCTTTAACTTACTTATAGTTCCGTTACTTTATATAAAATCTTAAAGGTCTGTAAGTAATTAAAGATAACTAATAAAAAAGCAATTAAGCCGCCAAAAAGGGCCCCATAAAACATTCCCAGGTATAAACCCCTTACTTCTGTCTCAAATTTTGGTCTTCTTCTGGTGATTTTTTCACCAATAATTAAAACCGCAAATATAGAAACAAAAAGTAAGATCATTGAAAGTACCATAAGTAATCCCAATCCATTAATCGAGCTTATAAATTCTCCAAAATCCACGTTTCCCCTTTTATTAAAGAAAAAAAAGATCGTCTTAAAATGAGCATGAACAAACATACTACTACTTAGGATAAAATGTGTCAATACAAGTCTTTATATTTAGTGTCGCAAAATAAAAAGACTGAAATGAATCAGTCTTTTAAGGGACGGGCTTTTGTATTTATTTACCCAGAGCGTAAGCTATTATTAGCATAACGCTAAATATTATGGCAATGGTTCGGTTTTTTTTGTATTTGAGGTTGTACGTACGATAAGGTTCGCAATTACCTTTACTTTTAAAATTATTTTTATTGGCTCTGAATATTACGGCTCTCGTGTAAAAAATCGTTCCAATAATAATAAAAATTACCTCAAGATAAAAAATAAACATTTCCTTATTCACAATCCCCTCTTTATTATTAAAGGTCAATACTATTATTATATAAAGATTTTATCAAACAACAATATTTTGGTCAATTTTTTCTTGTATTTGTATTTTGTTGGGAATTTTTCTTGTGATAATTAAAATTAAATTCGCCACAGTAATTACGGTTATTAAATAGATAATTACGGCTAAAAAAGAATTAAATCCGATACTTTTTAAATATTTAATCATAAATAAAAATGGATGATGTAGTAAAAAAAGCGGGAAGGAAAGAGCGGCCGTGTACGATAAAATTTTTGTTATTGTTTTATTTTTAATAATTGACCAAAAAGACCTTTTTATGTTGTTGGCTAAATATATGCCCAAGCTGAATTCAAAGATATAAAATAATGGAAATGCCGAAAAAAATCTGTTCAAGGAGGGAAAAATATTACTTGATATTATACGGAGTATAAAGATGATAAATAGTATAATAAATATCACCGTATGATTATGACGAGTAATTTTTTTTGAAAGTAACGGGAAAAATGCATAAAGCAAAACAATTAAACCAATAAACCACCCTGTGGCAATAAATGGTCCGCCCGCTCGTAATATATAATTACAAAAACCAAGTATCGAACAGACTATATCATGGGATCCAGAAAAAGGAATATAGTAGTATCCTAAACTTAGAATGTATTTTGGAACAGAGAAATAAACAATTACGCCCACCAAAAGACAGGGAATATAAGTGGAATAAATTCTAACTAACCTTCTAGAAATAAATTTTAAATATTTGTATTTGGTTTGTCCATACTTAAGCTGTAAGATTAGCCCCGAGATAATCACAAAGAGAGTAACGGCTAGATTGCCCAAGTTCATAAAATAAAAATTACCTATTCTAAAAAAAGGCTCAATTATTTGAGGGCCAAATTCAGTGGCAATATGATAAATTAACAAAATTACCAGGGCAATAATGCGAAATAAATCAATTAAAGTAAATCGCATAGTTTACTTATTTTTAGATTCGTAGTTTTCAATCGCTTTAAGAAGGGCATCAGCGGCTAAGTTTGAACAATGCATTTTTATCGGAGGTAGACCGCCCAACTCATTAGCCACATCATTGCGACTTATTTTTTTTGCTTCTTTAATAGTTTTGCCCTTAGCCAAATCGGTAATCATGGAAGAAGTGGCTATAGCTGCTCCGCAGCCCAGTGTTTCAAATTTTATATCCTGAATTATATCGTTGTTAACTTTAATATATATTTTCATAATATCACCGCAAGTAGGATTTCCCACCTCTCCCACTCCATCCGGGTTATCCATCTGGCCTAGATTATGAGGGTGCTGAAAATGGTCTAAAACTTTATCGTTATACATATATTTATTTATTAATTTATAAGGTTTTATTATACTAGGTTCTGCCAAAAAATCCAACCAAATAACCAGGAAGCGGCAATGGCGGAAATTGTAAAAGGCAATCCAATTTTTACAAATTGCCAAAAAGTTATTATTTCACCTGCTTTTTTCTTAGCCATACCAACAGCCACGATATTAGCGGAAGCACCAATAGGAGTAATATTGCCCCCTACGGAAGCGCCAAGAAGAAGGGCAAAGTAAAATAAATAGGGAGCAACACCAATGTGAGCGGCCAAACCGGCAGTGACCGGTAGCATCATAAGAATATAGGGAACATTATCAATAACGGCGCTGGCTATAACTGAAAACCAAAGAATAAGGGAATAGGTATAAAAAATATTATCGCCTGTAAGATTTTTCATGAAGTCTGTAAGAGCATCTATAATTCCGCCAGGGCCAAGACTGCCGACAATAATAAAAATACAAAAAAGAAAAAAAGTGGTGTTCCAATCGAGCGGTTTTAATAAACCGGGGATGGAATGATGACCCTCTTTAAGTAATTTCCAAATAATACCAATTAGGGCGAAAATTAAAGTAATAATTCCGGTAAGATAGTGGTATTCCTGGCCAAAAATTGAGGCAAAGGCCAGGGCAACAATAAGTAGAAAAATTAACCAGGTGGGAATCCAGGATTTTACATTAACCTTTTCTAACTCCCCTACTCCGCGTGTGTGTTTTCTAAAAATATAGTAAAGAACGAATATTGAAACTATCGCGCCAACTTGGACGGCGAAAAAGATGCCCGGACTGCCGTTAAACCAGAAAAAATCATTAAAGGTCATTTTGGCATAACCGGCTAAAATCATACTTGGTGGGTCGCCGACTAAAGTAGCTGTTCCCTGAAGATTGGAACAAATAGCGATTCCGATCAAGAATGGGGTAACCCGAATCCGCAGATGCCTGGCTAAAGTAATGGCAATTGGGGCAATTATCAAAACAGTGGCTACATTTTCGACAAAAGCGGAGATAATACTGGTTAGGGCGCAGATAAAAATAAAAGCAAGGGCGGTAGTTTTTGCTTTTGAAGCCAGGTTTCTGGCCAAATAAGCGGGTACTCTCGAGTCAATGAACATATCCGCCAAAATAAGCATGCCCACAAAAATTGACAGCACATTCCAGTTAATAAAACTAAAAGCCTGGTCTAAACTAATCGTTCTTGTGAAAATTAAAAGTCCTGAAGATACCCCGACAATCCAAAGCTTGTTAACTTTTCCGGATATCAGGAAGATATATGTAAGTATAAAAACGCCTAATATAAAGTAATTCATTTGTAATAAACCTTGTTTTCAAAGCGAAGATCAATATATTCAAGACCCTCGGTTTTGCCTTTTAAAGTGGTTTTTAAAATTAAATCTAGTGAGGATATCTGATTTTCTATATCCTGGCTAATATCAAGGTAAATAAGGTATTCCTGGTTTGTTTTGACATTCAAGCGGCTTGATTTTAGTAGTAATTCTTTTTTATTGCATTCCGGTATAGCTGTGTTTACGTTTTTGTTTGATGAGTCAATGTTTTTATTTTCATTCGAATTTACATTTTCGTTTTCGTCTGACTCTAATTCTTTATCTTCTTTAATAATAACTTCTTCCAAACACTCAATTTCAGCCGTCTGAAATCCAGAAACATCCACGCCAATATTATTTAGTTTATTAGTTATTTCTTGTAAAACAGAAACTATATCGGCTGAAATAACTTGTTCTGGAGGAGTGATCAGAAAACCGTTTACATCTTCGATCAAGGGGTAATTATGATCAACTTCTTCCTCTACAACAGACTTGGCCACAAGACCTCCTTTATCAATATAATAATATCGTCGCCCGTTATACCAAGTAACAGAAGGAATAATTTCCTTTAAATAAACTTTAATTGTTCTGGGAAATTTCTTTTTTAAGCTAAATTCTTCTAAACCGATTGTTTCCTGGATTTTGTTTTTTACTTCTTTTTCTACTTTATTCCCATCTATCATGAAATAATTTTTTTGTTTGAAAAAAACAAACCTTGAAACATTTATTTCTTCAGTAACAAATGTTTTTATATCTTCATTGGAAATTTTAGTGGCTCCGGTTACTTCTATAAAGTTAAATTGAAAAATCTCAGAAAAGAAAAAAAGATATCCCAGTCCAAAAACTATAAGAATGATCAGCCCATAGTGTATTTTTAAAGTCCTAAATAATATATCGGAAAAATTTTCTTTGGAAAAAAAGGGGTTTTTATATTCTTTTTGGGCGCGAAGAGGCTTGGGTATTGTTCTTCTTTTGCGAAATGGGTTTATTTTCATATTTTAACGAAACCATTCAGACTTTAATTTAAAATTTGTTTGTAAATTTTTCTTTTTTTTACTTTTCAAAAAAGCCAATTCAATTAATTTATCCAGCAACTTGGAGTATGAAAGGCCGGAGGCAATCCAGAGTCTGGGGTACATTGATATAGAGGTAAAACCGGGAATGGTATTAAGTTCATTTAAATAAATATTATTACCCTTGATCAGAAAATCAGCTCGTGCCATACCCAGACAATTAATGGCTGTAAATGCTTCTTTGGCGTATTTTATTATCTTCTTTAGAACAGTTTTCTTAATTTTCGGATTAATTAATGTCTTTGATTTTCCATCGACATACTTGGCGTTATAATCATAAAATTCATTGGAGGAAAGAATTTCTCCGGGGACGCTAACTTTTGGATTTTCATTGCCTAGTAGGGCAATTTCTATTTCTCTTGAGTTTTCTATGCTTTTTTCAACAATAACCTTATGGTCGTATTTTAAGGCTAAAACAAGGGCTTTTTTAAGGTCATTTACCTTATAAACCTTTGATATTCCGATCGAAGAGCCCAAATTGGCCGGTTTTATAAAACAAGGAAAACCTATTTCTTTTTTGATATTATTGATAATTTTCCGGCTATTTTTTTTCCACTGGAAAGAGCTAAAATAGATAAATTTGGGGGTGGGAATACCCGAGTTATTATATATTTGTTTTTGAAAAACTTTGTCCATTCCCAAGACTGAACCGACTACACCGGCGCCTACATAAGGTATGCCTGTCATTTCCAGCATACCCTGAATCGTACCGTCTTCTCCATAAGGCCCGTGCAAGACCGGGAAGAAAACATCAATTTTTTTAACAGAAATACTCTTTGTTTTTTTAATAACCAATCCCCTGCTTCTAAAATCGGTAGGCGGTAATACATGTTGAACTTCTGCCTTTTTATCGCCTTTCAAGAATTTTAAAGGGGAGCCGGTAATCCATTGCCCTTCTTTAGTAATTCCAATGGGAATAACGCGGTATTTTTTCCGATCCAAAAATTTTATTACCGAGGCGACCGAAACCAAAGAAACTTCATGTTCAGCTGAACATCCACCAAATAAGACTCCAATATTAAATTTTTTAGACATATATTCTGGGAATTAAAGGATTAATTCGGGTGGTTATTTCATAGTTAATCGTATTGATATTTTCGGCTAAATCCTCGGCCGAAATACACGATTTATTTTGCCGGCCGATAATAGTGACAATATCACCAGTTTTTACACCCTTGATTTTAGAAACATCAACCATATGCATGTTCATACAAACTCGGCCGACAACGGGACATTTTTTATCTTTTATGAGTACAAAATTTTTGTTCGAGAGTTTTCGGTCGTATCCCTCCCAATAACCAACCGGTATAACCGCTATTTTGATCTTTCTTTTGGCTTTATAACTTATTCCATAGCCTATCCCCTCCCCTTTATTTACTTCCTTGACCTGAATTATTTTTGCTTTCCATGATAACACGGGTATTAATTTAATTTTGTGGGCAAATTTTTTCCTGGTGGCACGGGAAGGCCATAAACCGTAAAGAGATAATCCAAGTCTAATTAAATCAAAATGAGTTTTTTTTGAAGAGGCGGCCGCCGAACAGGCAATATGTTTTAAGGGAATTTCAATTCCTCTTACTTTTAATTCTTGTATTATATTATTAAATGATTTAATCTGTTTATTGGTAAAAGACCAATTCTTGTTTTCCGAATCTGCTAAATGGGCAAAAAGTCCCTTCAATTTAATATTTTTTAATTTATTTATTTTTTCAACTAGGGCAATAATATTTTTTGGTTTAATCCCCAGTCTATTGGTGCCAACATCAACTTTGAGATGGATAATCACCTTCACCCCTAATTTTTTTCCTTTTTCATTTAATTCCCGGGCAAATTTTAATGAATAGACCGAAAAATCAATCTTATTTTTAATGCCCAAAATCAGATCCTCATCAGCATAACTTAAAACCAGAATTGGCTTTTTTATGCCTGAATCCCGTAAAATCAATGCTTCTGTTAAATTAACCACTCCAAAGCCCCAAATAGGCTTATTTTGGAGTAATTTAGCGCATGTACCCATTCCATGGCCATAAGCATTGGATTTCAAAATAGGGCAAATTTTAGCCCTTTTGCTTGCGTATTTTATAAACTGATTTAAGTTATGTAAAAGGGCTGATTTTGATATTTCAACCCAAGTTGAGTAATATTCACTCATCAATTAATTTTTATTTTATTTCTTTGAATCGACAATATTTTTGCAGAACCTCTGGTACTATAATAGTTCCCTCTTTGGTCTGGTAATTCTCAATTATGGCGATCAAAGTTCTGCCCATCGCAAAAGCGGTGCCATTGAGAGTGTGGATATATTCATTTTTATTATCTTTATTTTTGAATTTAATGCCAAGTCTTCTGGATTGAAAATCAGTGCAATTTGAGTGAGAATGAGTTTCCCGGTACACGTTTTGTCCGGGCATCCAGCACTCAATATCAAAAGTTCTTGCCGAAGGAAAAGATAAATCACCAGAACACATCTTAACAATCCGGTAAGGTATGTTGAGCTCTTCAACCATTTTTTCGGCGGTTGCTAAAATAAACTCCTGTTCTTTATCACTTTCATCCGGATGGGAAAAACTGACCATTTCCATCTTGTCAAACTGATGTACACGCAAAATACCTTTAGTATCTTTACCGTATGATCCAGCTTCTCTCCTAAAAGCCGGGGTGTAAGCCATATATCTTTTGGGCAAATCTTTATGCTTTAGGGTTTCGCCTGCGTGAAGAGGAATAAGAGATTGTTCAGCCGTGCCGACAAGGTATAACTTATCTTCGGCAAGATGGTATTTATCTTTTTCATCTAATCCTTCAGTGTAACCGAGGCCTTTCATTATCTCCTCTTTTATCATTAAGGGAGGGATAATAGGAACAAATTCTTTTTCAAGAAGAAAATTATAAGAGTACAGCATTAAAGCATATTGAAGCTCAGCTAATTGACCTTTCAAGTAATTGAATCGGGCGCCCGAGACTTTTGCCCCGGCCTTCATATCGATTAAGTCAAGTTTTTCCGCCAATAAAAGATACTCCTTAGCTTCAAAATCAAATTTGGTTTTTTTTCCGTGAACGGATATCACCTTATTTTCTGATTCATCTTTACCTTTTTTAACATCATCCGCCGGAAGATTCGGCAGGGAAAAAAGTATCTTTTCCCGCTCTTCACTATATTGCTTTAAACCCATTTCCAGAGTTTTGAGAGTCCCCTTTTTATGTTTTAGATTCCTAATTTCGTTTTCTGATGGTCTTTGTTTAGAATCATTTTTTTTGTCATGTCTTAAAACCTCAATTCGCTGCTGGAATTTTTTTACTTTTACATCCACTTCCAATAAACTATCAATTTGTTTGCTATCGATATTTTTTTTACCAAGAGCTTTTTTTACTTCTTTGGTATTTTTTCTTATGTAATTTATATCTAACATATTTTTTTAGAGTCCTATTTCGGAAGCAACTTCCTGCATTGCTTTTAGACTAATTTCTGTGAACTCGTCCAATCTAAGCCCAAAATCACGACAGGAACTGATTGTTTCTCTACTTGCCCCTTTAGCAAAAGTTTTTTCTTTGAATCTTCTTAAAACGGATTCTCTACTTAGAGAAGAAAGTTTTTTATCGGGTAAAACCAAGGCAGATGCGACAATTAAACCAGTTATTGGATCAACACTGTAAAGAGCTTTATCTAATTTTGTTTTTCTCGGCAGGCCGTGATAATCATTATGAAGCTTTACTGCTTGGACGATATCATTTTCAAGACCCAAACTTTTGAGTTCGGATGAACCAATAAGACTATGTTTTTCCGGAATATCCTTTGTTTCTTCATAATCAATATCATGAAGCAGTCCGGCCAAACCCCATTTCTCTACATCTTCCCCAAATTTTTGGGCTAATCTCCTCATCACCGCCTCAACAGCGAGAGAATGATTGATAAGATTCTTAGTTTTAATTTTATTTTTTATGAGCGTAAAAGCTTCACTTCTTTCCATCTTTTGGTTTTAAAGTAGGAAATAAAATAACTTCTTTAATATTATATAGATCAGTCAGAAGAGCGGTTAAGCGATCAATCCCCATACCAAAACCGGCGGTAGGCGGCATTCCGTAAGACAGGGCTTCGATAAACTCCCAGTCTATTCTTTGGGCTTCTTGATCCCCCTTTTTACGCAGTTCTTCCTGGGCTTCAAAGCGCGATTTTTGGTCCATGGGATCATTTAATTCGCTAAAAGCGTTAATCAATTCAGTACCACCCGCTACTAATTGAAAGCGTTCTGTATAATCCGGATTATCTTCCTTAATTTTACTAAGGGGAGATAATTCAATGGGATAATCGGTCACAAAAGTAGGAGCTATTAAATTAGGTCGGATTACTTTTTTGAATAAGTCGTCCAAAACAGCCGCTTTATGGAGGCCAGTTTCAAGTTTTAAACCCGTTTTTTTGGCCGCTTTTAACAGTTCTTTCTCATTTTTGCATTTATCCAAATTAATCTTAGCGTATTTTTCCAAGGCATTTTTAAAAGTTATTCTTTCATAAGGCGGGTTAAAATCAATTTTTCGGCCCTGATATTCAATTATTAAATTAAGATCAAGTTTTTTTATAATATAGGTAATTAGTTTTTCCGTAAACTTCATTAATTTTTCGTAATCGGCATAAGCCCAATAGAATTCAATCTCGGTAAATTCAGGATTATGAGCGTGGTCAATGCCTTCATTTCTAAAACAGCGTGATATTTCATATACCTTTTCAAATCCGCCGATAATTAGTCTTTTTAAAAAAAGTTCCGGGGCTATTCGTAAAAATAGATCAATATTTAAAGCGTTATGATGAGTAGAAAAAGGTTTAGCATTGGCTCCCCCGGGTATAGACTGCAAGATAGGGGTATCTACCTCCAAAAAATTATTTTGGTCTAAAAATTCTCTAATCGCTGAAATGATAACACTTCGTTTTTTGAAAATTAACCTTATTTCCGGGTTGGCGATAAGATCAAGATATCTTTTTCTGAACCGTATTTCTGTATCCGAAAGTCCGTGCCATTTTTCCGGCATAGGGTAAAGAGATTTAGACAGAATTTTAAACTTAGAAACTTTAATAGTAATTTCACCTTTTTTTGTTTTGAATAACACTCCGCTAATTTCAATAAAATCACCAATATCAAAATTGTCAGTAAATATTTTGTACTGATCTTTACCGATTAAGTCTTTTTTTAAATATATTTGTATTTGGTCGGTGCCATCTTCAATGTTAGCAAAAAGTGAACCGCCATGACCTCGTATGCTTTTTAAACGGCCAACCCCGATTACCTCTTGATCGCTCTTTGATAAATTCTCAAAATCAATTAACAACTTCTTGATTGAATGGGTTCTATCAGAACAGCTGGGGTATGGATTAAAGCCTAATTTTCTCAGGTTCTCGAGCTTTTTCTTTCTGACCAAATACTGATCTAACTCTTTATTTTCCATGTTTAATAAATTTTATTTAACGCAATTATAACATATTTTGGAGTTTTTAACAAATAAAAAACCAGTTAGCTGGTAACTAGTTTTTAACCCTTTTTATTCTATGGATATTATTTCGAATTTTTTTACTCCGTCGGGTACGGTAATTTCAACCGTTTCACCGCTCTTACGTCCGATGAAAGCTTTGCCAATAGGAGATTTATGGGAAATTTTACCTTGATCCAGATTTATTTCGCTTGCCCCGACGATTATAAAAGTAAGTGTTTTGCCGTCATTTTTTACCTTAATACTTGAGCCGACATTAACTATATCAGAATTTTTTATCTTTTTTTCATCAACAATGGTAACATTTTTAATAATATTATCCAATTCTGAAATACGGCCTTCACTGAAGGCTTGCTCATTTTTGGCCTCGGAATATTCGGCATTTTCTGATAAATCACCCAGTTCCTTGGCTTCTTGAATACGATTGGCTATTTCTTTTCTTTTAACCGTCTTAAGTTCTTTTAATTCTTTTTTGAGATTTTCGAGGCCTTCTTTTGTGATGTAAGTTGAATCTTCTTTCATAATAAAATAAAAAATAACAATTTAGAGATTGTTATAGTTATATAGACATTTTATAGCAATGAATAATTTTGTCAAGGGCGGGTTTCCATAAATAATTATTGATTGTCAAAATACCAGCTTAAACCGGCCTTAGCGACCGGTAAGGCCACGGCGTGACCTTCCCCTCCCTGTTCGACTAAAACAGTAATAACGATCTCTGGATTTTCATAAGGAGCAAAACAAGTAAACCAGGCGTGTGTGTTTTTGTTCGAGGCAAACTGGGCCGTTCCTGTTTTACCGGCACTACTGAAAGGCAGGGTTGAAAGAGATTGGGCAGAACCGGATATTACCGCTTCCCTTAATCCCCTCTTTATGGTGCTTATGTTTTTTGAACTAATAAAATTTTGATTAATTATTTCAGGTGATTTAACCGAAACTTCATTATTATTAATGTCGGTAAATTTATCGACTAAGAAAGGTTTGTAAAGAGTGCCCCCATTAGCAATAGCGGCCGTATAAAAAGCAACTTGTAAAGGAGTGACCAGAATATCACCCTGGCCAATAGCTAAGTGATAGGTATCTCCGATATACCACCTTTCGCCCTTGGCTTTTTCCTTCCATTCTCTGGAAGGTAAAAATCCATCTTTCTCGTTGGGAAAATCTATCCCTAATGTTTGATTAAGTCCGAATGACTCAAGATAACGGGTAATAGTTTCAAGGCCAAGGCCTTCTATCTCTTCATACCCCCCGCCGATAGCGTAAAAATACGTGTTTACGGACTCGGCAATGGCTTTAACTACATTTGTTATACCATGCCCGCCTGATTTCCAATCAGGGAAATACCATTTATCAATCTGGATACCGCCAGTACTTAAGATGGTGTCGTATTGAGTAACCACTTTTTCCTCCAAAGCGGCTGAAGCAATTAAAGGTTTAACGGTTGATCCCGGCGGATATTCGCCTGAAGTCGTCCGGACAACAAAAGGTGTTTGTGGATTCTCTATTAGTTCTTGATATATTTCCGAATCAATACCGGTAAAAAATAGATTATTATCATATGAAGGATAGGAAATAAATGAAAGAATTGCTCCGGTACTGGGGTTTATAGCAATCGCGGCTCCTCCCGTTGATCGATTGGATTTAATCGAACTGACTAAGGAATCATACAAAACTTCCTGGAGTCCGGCGTCAATATTAAGGATTAAATTATTTCCGGGAATAGGTTCTTTCGTGGCGATAACATTTTTTGTTTTATTAAAACTATCTCTTTCTACCTGCTGTATGCCATCTACTCCCTTTAAATCTTCTTCATACCAATTTTCGAGTCCAACTTTACCGATATAATCCAGGGGGGAATAATTAGAATAATAATCAAGTTCATCCTTGGTAATTTTACCCATATAACCAAGAAGATGGCTAAATGCCTCTCCTTTCTGATACTGTCTAACCGAAAGTGTATCGAGGTGAACTGAGGGATGATTATTTAAGGCAATTTTTAAATTAAGGGCTTCTAGATAATTAATATAGTCCTTAATAATAACCGGATAATTAGAGATAGAATCAGACAATTCAAAAAGACTTAAAATCTCTTCTTCGCTTATTTTAATAATGGACGAGATATCCCCGGCTATTTGAATGATTTCATCTTCTTCAATTTCCGAAGGGATAAAATACAGGGTGAAATTGGGAGAATTTTTAACTAAAGTTTCACCATTTCGATCATAAATAATTCCTCTTAAAGCGTTAATTTCTTCATTTTTTATCCGGTTATTTTCGGCTCTATCTCGGTATTCCTGGCCGCTAACAATTTGCATAGAAAAAAGCTTAATAAAAACTATTAAAAACGTAACACAAAAAATAATAAAAAGAAATTTTGTCTTTCGATCTGAAATACCTTTTTTGAGAGTGGGTTGTTCTTGCTGGCTAAAAATAATATCGGGTCCGACCTCTTTATCGGTGTATTTGTTCCTTATATCACCATCTTTAATACCTTGAATAGAAAAAATATCCTTATGCTTATCCATGAAAATTATCTTTGATAATAAAATTTGTTTTTAATCTGTCACTTAAAAAATGCAATAACAAATAAATTATGGCTATGACGAATGAATTTAAAATAATTTGCCCTAATACAAATAATAAATAATTCGTGTTTATGGTAATGGAATAGGCGGCCATATTAAAATTATAAAGTAAAACAGAAACAAAACTAATAATAAAATAAAAGAAAAACGTACTAATTACACTAATGAGAAGAAAAGAATAAAATGAACGGTTGGTAATATATTTTTGAAAAAAGTAATAAATAAAAAGAATCATTAATAATAATGTAAAGGAATAAATGCCAAAGCTTAAAACAGAATAAAGATCAAGAAAAAATCCGCCAACTAGGGCAAATATAACCGTATTTTTAAGGGAGGAAAATAAAAAAATTATAACGAGAGTAATCAATATGGGATTAATATATTGAAAAAAACTTCCCAAAAAATTAAAGATGTTTATTTGGATTAGGAAAGCCAGGATAATTAAAGATGAGATTAATATGTATTTTCTCATTTTTTAAAAGCTGGTTATCACTGAAACAATCTGTATTTTTTCGTAATCAGACAAGGGATAAATATAAGCCGTCTGAAAAAATTCACCGGGTTGGACTTTGATTGATTCAATCCGACCGATCAGAAGGCCTTTGGGAATGGTATTTTCCAAACCGGAAGTAATAACAGTTTGGTCAATATCAAATTTATCCTCTTTAAGAATCAATTCCATTTTCAAAGATAAACCAAATTCACCGGAAATAAGTCCCATAGTTACATCCTCATTTTGTATTTGGCTGGCGGTAGATGATCTTGTATCATTCAAAAGCATTACTTGTGATCGGTTGGATTCTACTTCGATTATTTTACCAATTAAAATCATTTCATCAGCCACAACCGGCATGCCAACACTTATTCCTTGATCAGAACCCTGATTAATCATCATTGTTTTGAAAGTAGGATCAACCCCTTTGCTGATTACGCGGGAAAGAATATAGTTATAATTCTTTTCCTGCAGTTTTTTTATCTGAGGATCAATAATTTTATTTTCTTCTATTAGCGTTTTAGTGGCGCTGTTTTCAATGGTTAATTGCTGAATCTGTTTTTTTAATTCTTCATTTTCATCCGATAGGTTATTAAAATCAGAAAATTTTCCAAAAAAGTTTTTAAACGTATTTGAACCACTTGATAAAGTGGTCTGTATGGGTTTTAAAGCCCCGGTGATGACTTTTTCAATGGGACTTAGTATTTTGAAAGAATGCAAAAAAATAAGCAGAATCAGAACTGCTGCCACAACTATAAATATATGTTTATTTTCGCGAAAAATATTCGGCATATACTAAATACTAAGTTCAGTTGGAGCGATTAGAACATCTTTTAGGGCATCGAGGTCTTCAAGAATCAAACCTGTTCCCCGGACAACACAAGTTAAGGGATCATCTGTAACATGAACTGGAATGTGTGTTTCCATTTTAATTACCTTATCAAGATTTTTTAAAAGGGATCCCCCGCCGGTTAAAACGATGCCGCGACTATAAATATCTGAAACTAATTCCGGGGGAGTGTATTCGATAGTACTTTTTATATTATCAACTATGATTTTAAGAGATCGGCTAATTGCTTTTCTTATTTGGGACGAGGAAATAGCAACTTCTTTCGGTAAACCGGTTATTAAATCACGGCCTCGGATTTTTGTTTCTTTTTCTTCGCCCTCTTCCACATAAGCTGACCCTATTTTTTTCTTAGTTTCTTCGGCTGTTCTTTCGCCAAGGAGAAGATTAAATTCTTCGCGAGCATACTGAATAATATTTTTATCCAATTCATTTCCGGCTATTTTTAATGATTTAGAGGAAACAATCCCTCCTAAAGAAATTACCGCAATTTCAGTGGTTCCGCCCCCTATATCCACCACAATATTGCCTGAAGCGTCTTGAATGGGCAATCTGGCGCCAATAGCCGCGGCCATGGGTTCTTCAATTAAAAATACTTCTCTAGCTCCAGCATGTAGGGTAGCATCTTCTACCGCTTTTCTTTCCACTTCAGTAATGCCGAGCGGAATAGCAATAACTATTCTTGGCCGGGGCATAAAGCCAAAATTTTCTTTATGGACCTTTTCGATAAAATGCTTAAGCATTTTTTCGGTAACTTCAAAATCAGAAATAACACCTCCGACCAAAGGCTTGACAGCTGTAATGTGGGAAGGGGTTTTTCCAACCATCTTTTTTGCTTCCTCGCCGATGGCTAATATTTGTTCAGTTCTGGTATTTACCGCCACTACAGAAGGTTCGTTAATTATTATCCCTTTGTCACGAACATAGACCAGTGTGTTGGCTGTTCCCAGATCAATACCCATATCTTTTGAAAATCTACCGAGAATATTCTTAAACATTTTTGAGCAATTTGATTAATTTATCGATAGTAATTATTTCTGATTTTTCTTCACAACGGTATTTAATCTCAATCTTGTCCCCTGTTTTTTCACTTATCACGGCTCTTATAGAAATACCGAGTAAGTCAGCATCCTTTAGTTTTACTGCCGCCGAAACATCCCGTTCGTCGTAAAGGGTATCAATCCCCTCTTGAGTAAGTTTTTCATAAATTTTGTCGGATTTTTTATTTTCATTATTAAGATTTAAAAGATGTATTTGATAAGGACTAATCGAAGCAGGCCAAATTATCCCGTTTTGATCATGGTGAGATTCTATAATAGTAGCCATTAATCGGCCAATTCCTATGCCATAACAACCCATGTACATACTTTTTTCACGACCGTCTTTATCCGTATATTTAGCCCCCATTTTTTCGCTGTAAGAAAGGCCAAGCTTAAAAATATGGGCCGTTTCTATCCCATTAACTACTCTCAAATCACAACCGCATTTTAAGCATTTTTTCTTGTTCTTAGCCGCCTCTTCATTAATTGCCAATCCGCAATCATCGCATAATAAAACTTTATCTTCGCCTGAATCAGCCAAAGCCATAAATTCATGGCAAAAATTACCGCCAATTGTGCCGGATTCCGCTTCTACAACCCTAATGTCTAAATCCAAGCGGGTAAATATTTTTTTGTATGCTTCTAAAACTTTTTGGTAATAATCATCAAGATCATTTTCGTCTGTGTGAAAACTGTAAAGATCTTTCATTATAAATTCCCTGACTCTCAAAAGCCCTCCTGAAACCCTAATTTCATTCCTAAATTTATTTTGTATTTGGTAGAGATACAAAGGAAGTTGTTTATAGGAATTAACATACTTTTTTACCAAATCGGTGATTACTTCTTCATGAGTTGAGCCCAGGGCATATTCTTTATTATGAATATCCTTAAGCTTAAAAAGTGGCGGTTCCATTTTATCCCATCTTTCTGATCTTTCCCAAAGTTCTTTTGGCTGCAGGGTAGGAAGAAAAACTTCCTGGCCGGAAATCCGGTTCATTTCTTCGCGAATAATATTTTCGATTTTACTAAATACTTTCAGACCGAGCGGCATCAGAGTCCATATACCGGCCGATAATTGATCAATAAACGAACCTCTTACTAAAAGTTGGTGGCTTATTATTTCGGCATTTTTGGGCGGCTCTTTTGCACTGCGGTAAAATAAAATTGACTGTTTCATAATATTTAACTAAAAAATATTCTTAAAAAAATTAATTACATTAGCGGCAATATTAAACTTTATAATGTCCCTAAAACTAATATATACAAAAAGCAGTAAAATTAGATAAAAACCAACCGTGTGCATGGCGTTTTCTATTTTTGAATTTATCGGGCTGCCTTTTATTTTTTCTATAATCAAAAACAGGATGTGTCCGCCGTCCAAAGCGGGAAAAGGAAGAAAATTAATCAGGGCTAAAGTCAGGGAAAGAATAGCAATAAATTGAACAATATAAATAAAACCCATCCGGGCCATCTGCCCGGAAATAACGGCAATACCCACTGGCCCTGAAATATCAGCTGATATTTGCTGGGTGACAATAGCATCTTTTATTAAATTATAAAAACCAAGCATAATCTGATAAACAAGAAAAAAGGTGGATTTCAAGCCATTCCAAATGGCAAGATGAATCGGAAATGAAACAAGGCCAGTTTCCACCAATGAAACGCCTAGTTTCCCTTTCCCCGTATCATCAACAACAGAGAGGGTGATATTTTTATCTATTATCTCATCTCCTCTTTTTATTTTTAAAATAATTTCCTCACCGACCTTTTCGGCGTTATAAGCCTGAATTTCTTCACTTTTTTCAAAAACCTGATCGTTAATTGAGACCACTATATCCCCCGGTTCTATATTAGCTTGTGAAGCCGGTGAATCGACCATTACTTCATAAACCTGAATTTTTTTGTCACGGATATTTATCCCTTCTTCCGTTTCACTAATCGCGGAAGGCATACCAATAGTAAAACCAAGGGAAATAAGGACGAAAGCCAAAAAGACGTTCATAAAAACCCCGGCAGATAAGATGGCTGAACGCTGCCAGATTTTTTTACTATTAAAACTGTTTTCAGATTTATCATCACGATTTCCAAGGCCCTTTAATTTAACAAAGCCGCCAAAAGGTATCCAATTAATTGAATATTCTGTTGGACCTTTTTTTAAAGCAAAAATTCGCGGGGGGTACCCGAAACCAAATTCTTCTACTTTAACCCCCGCTTTTTTAGCGGCCACGTAATGCCCGATTTCATGGACCAGAACCACTAAACTTAGAACTATTAAAAAAGTTATTATTGTAAAAATCATAAATTAAATAGTCATTACCTCTTTTTCTTTTTCTTCAGACAAATGTTTAATGTTTTGATTATATTCATCAATAATTTTTTGCAGTTCTTCCTGAGAATTATAAAATTCATCATCTGAAATGTCATTTTTATTTTTTTTGTTTTTTAAATCTCTCATTACATCTTCTCTTACACCCCTGATTTTTTTCTTAGTATCTTCAGTTTTTTCATGAACGATTTTTGAAAGTTCTTTTCTTCTTTCTTCTGTCATTGGGGGGATGGATAAACGTATTACCTCACCATCCACCACAGGATTTATGCCTAAACTGGATTCCTGAATCGCTTTTTCAATATCTTTTAAGGCCGTCTTATCCCAGGGTTGAATAAGAATCAGCTTAGTCTCTGGAGTATTAATAGTAGCCATTTGAATAAGCGGGGTTAAAGTATTATAATAATTAACCTGAATATTTTCAACCAATGATGGGGTAGCCCGGCCAACCCTTAAAATGGTTAGCTCCTCTTGTAAGTGCTCTAATACTTTTTCAAGTTTTTCTTTTATTTCTTTTGTCTCCATAACTTTATTTATTTATGAATTTTTATGAATTGTAATGTAAATCGTATTAGATTCTTGTTTGGGGATAAGAATCATATCGGTCACAAAGCCGGATGTTGGAAGAAGGATAGTTTTCCAATCTTCTCCAAAATTTGTGGAAATGTGAAATTTATTATCTTTAATTAAATAAATATTATTTGGTCTGGCCGGGTCAAGAACTACCTGGTCAATTTTGTTACCGAAACTAACTAAAGTAGTCACTTTTTTGAAATTATCGCCCTGATCAATGGTTTTTAGAAGGCCATAGTCGGTAGTAACATAAAATTCTGAAGGGTTATTGTGATTAAAACTTATAGAACTAATAATATTTGCCCCTTTGTATGATTTTAAATTTTCATGCAAGTCGATCCAAGTTTCACCCTTATCTATAGAGCGCATTAAGCCCTTTCCATAAACAAGATAAATTATTCGCGAATCAAGTGGATCTAAATAAATGTTCTTTATAGAAATATTTAGCCATTTTAATACCTGCCAGGTATTACCGGAATTGGAGCTTTTCAATAAAGCGCCTTTGTTGGTAGTCGCATAAATTATAGATGGATCATAGTGATCGGCAACAATTTTAGTTATTTTTTGTTCGGGTTGGGTTTCGATATAAATAGTAGACCAATTTTTACCCGCATTTGTGGATTTTAATATTTTAGTATTACTGGCTGTGTAAAGTATATTTCTGTCTTTAGCATCAAATACAACATTAACAAATGTTCCTTGTTTTAAGCCTGTTTCTTGCCAAATATCACCGCCATTTTCTGACTTATAAATTCCCCTATTAATCGTACAAATATACAAAATATTCTGATCGTCTGGATTGGCAATAATATTTCTTACGGAAACATCTCCTATTTTCAACTCTTTTTTATTTGTCCGTCCGGCATAAACATATTGAGCCCAGGTTTCACCCGAGTCAACAGACTTAAAAATTCCCAAATCGTTGGATTTTTTGGCTGTAATGGAAAATGAGCACCCAGAAACAAAAACTACTAAGAGCAAAAAAATAATGAGTTTTTTCATAGATTTAAGCTTATATTTTGAGAATAAAATTTTCTAAGACCAAATTATAATTTAAATTTCTTTTGATTAAATTGGTGGCCAACATTAAATGATTAATAAGGTTAGTGTAATATTGACAGTTATGTTCTTTTATCAATTTTTGGTACTGTTCTTTTTTATATAAATGAATTAATCTGTTTTGAAGATTAATCTTGCTAAGCAGCATATCTCTTAACACGGCCAGCCAAATAGAAAGAATCTTCTGAATTTCATCTTGATTGTTATTTGATTTTGTTATTTGATTTTTTAATGAATTGATAATGGAAAATCTTTTTGGAATGCCTGATTTAAATAATTCGATAAAGTCATCAACAGTTTGGCGGTAATTTTCATATAATTCCTGTTCATAGGAAAATTTAATAGCCATACCCGGTTTTCCCTGAGATAATAAAGAAAGATTATTAGCTAACTGGGGGGAAAGTTTGATATCTTTTAAATACTGGTAAATTTCTTCTTTATCGACGGGATTAAACCTAATTATCTGGCATCTTGATTTAATAGTTTCCGGAATAGATGATTCCCGGCTGGTTAAAAGAATAATAATCGTTTTATTGGAAGGTTCTTCCAAAGTTTTCAAAAAACTATTGCTCGCTTCGTTAGAAAGAAGTTCAGCATGGTCAATTAAGGCAAATTTGTAAGTAGCTCTGAAATTTTTTAGACTAAGGTCGTGAATTAATTTTCTTATCTGTTCTATACTTATTAAACTTTTACTTTCTTCCCGGGCTACAAAGTGAATATCCGGATTTTTTTGAAGATTAGCATATAGCTCATTTGAGCCAAGATTATTGAAATTTATTATGTTTTGGTTTTTTTTGTCTTTTTCAAGAATTATGTTTATAAAATTCAAGGCCACCAGCTTTTTACCTACTCCCTCAGGCCCTATGAAAATATAAGCATGTGACATTTTTTCCCGGCTAACACTTTTGGTTAGATACTCAATTATATTCTTATGACCTAACACTAACCAATCAGAATTAATTTTTTTATTCATATTTATTTAAGTTTGGTAAAAAAATAATAACATTTTTAACGATATTGGTCAAGACGGGGCAATTACTTTTAAAGTTTCATTTGCACATTTATCCCATGAAAAATTCTTTATTCTTTCAAGTCCTTTTTTCTTTAAATTATCCCGAAAATCATTATCTTTAACCAATCTTTGCATATAATCAGCTATTTTATCATGTTTATCAGGATTAACTAATATTGCCGCCTGGCCGATAATTTCAGGCAAAGAACCTCTATTAGAGGCAATCACCGGTAAGCCACAGGCCATCGCTTCTATTGGAGGAATACCAAAACCTTCGTAATAAGAAATGAAAATGAGGGCTTCGGCGGCGTTAAATAGGTAAGGAATTTTTTCGGCCGGAACCCAGCCAAGTTTAATAATATCTTTTTCAATATTTTTTTCTTTAATAAAATCTCTCGCTTTATTCCAGCCGTCCCCTTCGGTGCCAATCAAAACCAATTTATGGCTTGATAAATATTTCTTTTTAAAAAGATAAAAAGTTTTTATTATACCCAATATATTTTTCTTGTTTTCTAAGCGACCAACAAAAACAAAAAAAGGCCTAGTAACTGAAAATTCTTTAAGGATACAGATAATTTTATTTTTATCTTTCATAATCTTATAATTTTTGTTATAACCAAGATGAATAACTCTGGGTTTAGTTGTATTAAATTTATAATATTTTTTTATCTCGTCGGACGTAAATTTAGAAGGGGTAATAATTATTTTTGCTTTTTTTACGGCTAAACGCATGCTAAAACGATGATAATCAAGTTCGTTGTTAGAATATTTCCCAAGGGTGCATATTTTTACCAAGAAAGCGATAATTATTGAAAAAAAGCTATTCCCTCCAATTTTTTTTTGGGTATAAAGCTCAGGAAATTCTTCAAATCCGATATCGTGACAAGTGGTAACTGTGTTTTTTGGGTGAATAATCGGAATAGTATGAGCGGGGACAAAAAGAACATCCGGTTTTTTAAACAGCATTTCCAGTGAAAGCCTTAACTGGCTCCATAAAAACTTTGGCGGCCATTTTAGAACTTTATTATAAAAATTATCCCCGAGATCTTTTAGATCATCCACTAAGGGTTCTTTGGTATACAAAATATATTTATTTTTTTTATCAATTTCGGAAAATTTTCTAACTAAATGATACGAGTACCACTCGGTACCCGTCCTTTCCTTTTTATTGGCCCTGGATGCATCAATGCCAATTAACATTTATTTGGCGGAGAGAATACTTCTCTTGTATGAATCCAGGTTATCCAGGGCAATACCGGTCCCTTTTACGACACAGAGTAGTGCGTCATCGGCGACATAAGTATTCACTCCTGTGGCCTGGGTAATAAGTTTGTCTATATTTTTAAGAAGTGAGGAGCCGCCCGAAAGAACCATCCCCTTGTCAATTACATCAGCGGAAAGTTCCGGCGGAGTATTCTGTAAAACAGATTTTATTGATTGAATAATGCTTGAGAGTTCATCTTGTATCGCTTCGGTGACATCGTCTGAAATAATATTAACAGTCTTGGGCAGTCCAGAAACCATATCTCTGCCCCTAATATCCATTGTTAATTTTTCTTCCAAAGGAAGCGCCGAACCAATTTTAATCTTTATTTCTTCAGATGTTCTTTCACCAATAGCCAGTCCGTATTTTTTTCTAATATATTCAGCAATAGCCGTGTCAAATTTAGTGCCGCCTACGCGTACTGAATTATTAGAAACGATTCCACCCAAAGAAATTACGGCCACTTCTGATGTGCCACCCCCAATATCCACAATCATATGTCCGGAAGCGGAGCCAATAGGAATATTAGCCCCAATAGCGGCCGCTACGGGCTCTTTTATGATATAAGCGGCCTTCGCCCCAGCCGCTAAAGTTGCGTCAATCACGGCCCTTCTTTCAGTTGAAGTAATACCGGCCGGAACAGCAATCATTACTTCAGGCCTAAATAGTCTTACCCCGCCCAAGGCTTTATTTACAAAATAACGGATCATTGCTTCTGTAGTTTTATAGTCGGCAATTACCCCGTCACGTAATGGGGTGCGGGCAATAATTGAGTCGGGGGTTCTGCCAATCATTTCCTTTGCTTCCAGGCCGACGGCCAGTACTTTTTTATCTATCAATGAAATAGCAACAACCGAAGGTTCATTTATAACAATTCCCCTCCCCGGAATATGAACAAGGGTGTAAGTGGTTCCTAAATCTATACCAATTCTTTTGAAAAACATTTATTTAAAATTAATATCTATTATTAAATCTTCCGAAAGTTTTGTATTTAAAGTTATATTATTATCACTCTCTTTTATCAATTTGTCAATAGGGGTGAAGTCCTTGATTTTTTTATGAAAATCCAAATTGATATTAGTTTGATATGGAGCAGTGCCAGCCTGTTTCTGAATAACCAATTGATAATTTTTTTCGTTTATCATCTTATAAATTGATTCAGGGAGTTCGTATTTAAAAATTATCGTTTTGTGTTCTTGAGGTTCGATACTGACAAAAGAACCAAAATATGTTTTTCCAAGTTCATTTACAGAAACTTTTTCTTCATTTGTGCCGATAATATCAATTAGTTTGCTGCCTTGAGGAACATAAAGACGAAAATATGTCCGGTAACGGGTTGTTTTCCAGGTAAAGGTTCCTTCGTTATTATATATAACCTCCAAGTTGGCGATATATTTATTATTTTCTTTTTTAATTGAATAACTTAATGTTCTTTTAACGCCGGGGTCTGTTTTGAGACTGGCTAAATTTGCGTCGATAAGTGTAAAATAATCACCCGCGTTCTGGTGGATATGCCCCCCCCAATTATTTTCTTTAATCAAATTTTCAGAAACCTGGTCTTTCAAATAAATCAAAATATGTTTTTCTTTAAGGTCTTCACTTAGTATCTTAAAAAAATCATCCCATTTTTCCTGAGGCAATGAAAATATTTTATCCATCAGAATTTTTGATAAGTCACCGATTATCTCCTTGCGTTCGCTTTCCTCAAGCCCAGCCTGATAAAAACCTTTTTCAACCTGATACTGAAGGGTATCAACAAAATTGTCGCTTGTAAATTCTATCCCGTAAACTTTTATGCTACCGGTTAATCCAATTAATGATTCTATAAGGGTCGGAGTAATAGCAATTACGCCATCAAAGTTTCTCTCTCTTCCCCCCTCCTGCTCATAAAACCAAAGGGCTTTTTCGGCTGAAACAGGAAAATCCGGGGACCAGTTTGAATCACGAAGAAACCACTTTTCAACTTTATTATATTTGGCAAGCGGGGCTGGAGGAGTAATATTTAAATAATCGGCCTGTTCATCCAAATTATAAACGTTATCTGTTTTAAAATTGATTATTTCTGCGTCTTTAACGTTTATAATTCCATATGTGCCTATAAATCCCCCGGTTGGCCTCATCTCCGAGTTATTTTGAAGAAGGAAAAAATATTTGCTGCTTTCAGGATAACCGGCAATATGAGGAAGAACGCGGGCTAAAACAGTAATTTGGCTAATCCCCTCTCTTGCTTTTGGCAGATAATCTTTGAGTAAATCGACCACTTCCTTGATCGGGCCGATCAGGCCAGTTTTAGGCAAATCCTTAATATTTTCGGCCGAGTTATTAATTGATTCTTGTGATTCCTTAAGTAGCTGGTCGGAAGAATCAATTTTAGCCAGGATTTCTCTTTTTTGAGCGGAAGAAATAGAAGCAAAACTCAATTCGGATTCTTCTTTAAAAGGAGCCATAACTTCTACCGCCAAACCGACTAATCCATCAATCGTATCGGTTAATTCGGCTCCAGTCTCAAGAATAACATTAATCGCTTTATATTGTTTTGAGACAAAAGGTATTACTTGTAAATAACTTATTTTATTAAGCGATTGACTCGAATTATTAAATGAATTATGGCTTTCCTGGATTAATTTTTGGGCTTCAGAGTAATCCTGAAGCTTAATATATTCTTCGGCCTCGAAGAGTTTATTTTTAGCGGCAATAGCCTCATTATAGGCTTTTTTAGCCTTAGGATAAGCTAAGGTGGTAATTAAACCGGTTAAGGCCATAAATAAAACTACGAAGATCGTTATATATTTTACAAATTTTTTGTTTTTCTTCCTTATTTTATATGTTTTTATGCCATCTAAAAAATTAGCGGCTTTTTGTTTTCCGTTAAACATTATTTTTTCAAATCCTTTGCTCCTAAATATTTAGCGAAATACTTAATAGCACTGGAAATATGAATCCGAGTTGCTTTACTAAAAATACCTTTCAGCCCCGGGCTTTCGGCGGACATTCTTTGGTGATAATGAACGATATCAACGTCACTTAAATAGCAAACACGGTATCCTGCCTGCCAGAATTGCCGGCACCAATCGACATCCTCGAAATAAAGAGTGAAGCGCTCGTCCATAAGTCCAACCTTATCTATTGCTTCCTGGCGAACGAGCATACAGGCCCCTAAAATCCAATCAACATCATTTATTTTTTCGAAATGATCATCAAGCATTAGATATTTTCTCAGATCTTTTTTAACCCAGGGTAAGCGTCCTAATGGTGTCCGCCTATACATGGGAGTCATAAATTTGGGAAAACGGTAACAAGAAATCTGCCTTGTTCCGTCAGGATTAATCAATTTGGGAGCGACTATGCCGACATCAGGGTGATCATCCATAAAAGAGATGAGTTTTTCAATCACACCTTCAAAAATAGTTATATCAGGATTAAGAATCATGACATATCGCCCGCTTGATTCTTTGACTCCAAGATTATTACCGGCCGCGCAGCCTCTGTTTACTTTACTTTCTATGAATCGGATATGCGGAAAACTTTCTTTCATCATCTTTGCACTGGAATCCTGTGAGTGATTATCAACCACTATAATTTCATAATTTTTCTTTAGCTTAAGCAGTTCGATTCCTTTAATACACTGCCTTAAAAGACCTTTAGTTTTGTAATTTAATATTACTACGGATAATTCCATCATGACAGCCATTTTCTAAAATTATTAGCACTTTTTTTATCCTTTAATATCATTTTTCTTTTCTTAATCATTTTTGGCAAAAGTTTAAAAAAGTTCAGATATGATTTTAAGGAAGAAAATTCAAAAAGAAGTATGTAAAAAAATCTTTTAAGTTCCCTCCATGTAATAAATAAAAAATCTTTAAAATAATTTTTCAAAAAATCATTCTTTACCATCAAGAAAAAATGATTTCGGGTTGAATAATAATTTATCATATTAGATTTTTTTCTGCGGTTCTTTCTTATGGATTTAATATTTTTTACCTCAGTCTGGTCGGCTTGCCTATGGTGATAGGCAAAGGCTTCCGGAATAAATACTGATTTTAAGCCATTTATATTCATTCTCCAGGCAAGATCTATATCTTCTTTATAAACAAAAAAATCTTCATCAAAATATTCGTTATTAATATTCAATAATTCTACATCTTTTTTTCTTAGAAACAGCAAACCTCCGGAGATACCAAAAACATCTTTTTTCTCTTTGAATTGACCGGTATCTTTTTCATTTTCTCCCAAATTTATAAAGTTGCGATTTCGGTCGACTTTTATACCCACAGAGTCAATAATATCAGTAAATACAATTTCCTTCAACTCATCAATTTTAAAATGAAATTTGTAAATTTTGCCGGTAAAAGCGCTATAAACCTTCATTTTTTCCGCATTTTTGTAAAGTTCAAAGAGATAGTTTTTGGTTAAAATAACATCCGGATTCATAATTAAAATATAATCGCTTTTGGACAATTTAAGCCCTTGGTTATGAGCCCTTGAATAACCCAGGTTATGGATATTGCGCAGAATTTTTACTTCCGGATAATTTTTTTCGATATAATCAACCGTTCCGTCATTAGAGCCATTATCAATAACAAGGACTTGAAAATCCTTAAATGACTGGTCAAAAATTGATTTTAGGCAATCCGGCAGATAAGTAATACTATTCCAGGTAACTATATTAATTGATACTTTTTTTGACTTCATTTGCTTCCGTTAAAAATAAGTAGAAAATTGGGGCAATTATCAGGAGATAACCGAGTCCCAAAGGGTGATTTAAAAAAGGGGTTGTAAGATGAGTTACAAGCAGGAAAATCAATCCGGCTATTAAAGATTTTGTAAATATATATTGGTTTATATTTTCTTTAATTTTCTTTAAAACTTTATGGCCATTCCTATAAATAAAATAAATAAAATATAGGTAAAATATTAAACCAAAAAAACCGATTTTTACGATGATATCAAGATAAGCCCATTCATAAAGATAAACTTTTATATATTCCACCAATTCCGTCCCTGGGATTAATGATTTAAAAGTTACTAATGTGCCAAAACCGCTCCCCTGAAGAGGGTTTTCTTTTATTTTTTCCAAAATCGGGTTCATAAGGCTAACTCTGTTTGAAGCCGCCAACTCAGAGGACGGATTTAGCAAACTGGTTATTCTTGAGGATAATAAATCCAGACTGGCTGGAGAGACAAGATATAACAAACCAATGGAAATACCTAAAAATAATAAACAGACTATTAATGCTTGAAATATTTTTCTTTTGGGCAAAGAAAATATTATATAAAGAAAACTGATTATAAAACCAAGCCAAAAACTTCTGGAATAGGATATCAGCAGCACTAATCCAAAAATAAAAATAAAAAAGAAATTTAAAATTTTACGGTTTAACTTAATCTTTTTAAAAGCGGAATAAGTAATTAATAAAATAAGGTAAATTACGACGTAAAACTGGCTGGGAGAAAATATTCTAAAAAATCGCCCGCCAATATATGATACTTCCGCTAAACCAAGATCCTTCAGCCAACGGTAAACAGCCGGTTTATCTTCGGTTATCTCAGTTGCATCAAGGGATAATTTTTCCTCGGCTAACTTGGTCGTTTGGGCTAGTCTCGCATTTTCCGGCAAAGTAGCCAAATTTTTTAATTCTTCAAGCTGTTTTGATTCTACTTTGGTCGCTGATATAAGTTCATCGGAATATTCAAAAACGCCAAAGTCCAAAAGCAGAATAAAGGTAAATAATGAGAGAGAAATAACACCAATGGTTAGTACCTTGATAAACTTTATAATATTTTCTTTTTTAAAAAATACGTCAAAGAAAGGGAATATCAAGGCTAAATAAAAATAAGCGTTAATGTCATAAAAAACAATTTGGTTTGAATTTTTAATCAGTCCATTGATAAAGCCAAACAACAGGAAAATACAAAAAATAGCGAATGGAAGCCAAAGATTTGAACGAAAGAATTTTATCTCCTTTTTCCTGATAATTCCATAAAGGTAGACAAACATTATAATAAGAAAAATAGCCAGTCGGAGAGAAACAACGTAGTTAAAAACAGGAAATGAAAAAAGATATCCTTTGCTGCCAATAATGAGTTCAAGAACAGCTATTAAAACCCCATATTCTAATTTTTTGAAAGTCAAAAAAAGAACGGCTCCTATAATAAGCCAAAAACAAATATAATTTAAACTCGAATTTAAAAAACCGAGGTAAGACAGCAAAAATACTGACATAGTCAGCAGAGAGTAAAGATATGTTTTTTTATCTTTTAGAAAAATAAGCTCCATAGATTTGAGCTTATAATATAACACAAAAGGCCTATTTAGACAATAAGGCTTATTTTACTTTTCTTTTTTTAGAAAACCAAAAAATTTACTTAAAGCGACCAAGGAGGCCAATAAATAACTTAAGGGAAAAAGAGCCAAAATTATGTAATAAGACCAAGATGATTGGTTCTTTTTAAAATAATAAGCCAAACTTTTGTTAAAATTCATTTGGGCTTTTAGAGCCATTAATTGTTTGAAGCTTTCCCCTTTTTGATGGATGATTTTAGCTTTATGAAAAAACATTACTTTATATCCGATTTGTTTGACTCTTTTGCAAAAATCAACTTCTTCAAACCAGACAAAAAAATTAGGATCAAAAAAACCGACTTTTTCGATAACTTCACGTTTGGTCATTAAAAAAGCGCCCATTACCTGGTCAACTTCTCTGGTTTCCTGATAATTAAAATCTTTCATTAAATATTTTCTGATCGGTTTTAAAGAAGGATAAAAATTGTGTATTTTTAAAAGAATTAAGGCTTGAGAAAGCAAGTCCGGCAATCGGCGGCAAGATGATTGAACAGACAAATCCGGATTAAGAATTTTACAGCCTAAAACGCCGACCGGCAAATTATTTTTTAGATATAAAAGACAATTTTGGATTGTCTCTTTAAACAATACCGTGTCTGGGTTAAGAACTAAAAGCCACTTACCTTTAGCCCGGGAAAGACCTTGGTTATTGGCGGCTGCAAATCCTACATTTTTTTGATTGGCTATTAATAAATACTCCGGGAAATCATTTTTTACCATTTCCTGGGAATTGTCAGATGAATTATTGTCTACAATTATTACCTCATGACTAACCAAGGCAAATTTCTTAATTGACAAAAGACAACGCCTTAAATGATCAGCGACATTCCAAGAGACAATAATAATTGATAATTCAGGCTCATTCATGGTTTAAATTGTATTTATTAAACAGTATTTTTTTTGCTTCTTCTTTCGGGACACTTTTAGAAATACCTCCTTTTCTCATCGGGCCGTAAAACAAAACATCTTGAATGGCCAGTCCCTTTCCCCCGTTTTTAGCGACGTGAAGCCATAAGTCCCAATCCTGAAGTCTGGCCAAATTTTCATCGAAGCCTGGAAATTTATCGGTTCGCAACATACTCATAGTACTGATATAATTGAGTTTTTTTAATTTTCGATGGGAAAAAGGCAGAGCCCTGAATTTTTTCCGCCCGAATAAAAAAGCGGAGTAACAAAAATCATACTCGGGGTTCATTTCAAGAACTCTGATCATTTTTTCAAAACACGTTGGATAAAGAATAATATCGGCGTCACAAAAAAATAAATATTTCCCCTTTGCTTCTTTTGCCCCTAAATTTCTGACCCAGGAAGCCTGATTAGGAATTTCCCCTTCATGTTTTCTTTCAATTATCTTTATATCCTTATATTTGCCCCTTATCTTATCGCTTAAATAAGAATCCGGACCGTCATTGACCACTATTATTTCAAAATCTTTAAATGTTTGCCTGTAGATATTTTCAAGGCACTTATCGATATATTTATTTACTTTATAGGCGGGAATAATAATACTAAGGGCCGGTCCGGTTTTATCTTTTTTAATAATTTTTGGCTGATCAATAATATTGGTAAGCTTATGGACCTGCTTATCCCAGTTAAAAGTGCCGGTTACCCAGCGTTTCCCCTTTTCTCCCATTTCATTTTTTAAATTATCATTAGTTAACAATTTTAGGACGGTATCGGAGATATCTTTAGTATTCTCCGGATTAACAGCCAGGCCTGTTTCGTCTTCGATAATAGTCTCCCCTGTTCCTCCGGCCTTTCCAATAATTACCGGAGTCCCCTGCGCCTGGGCTTCCAAATAAACCAAGCCAAAGCTTTCAATATCTTTTTGCCCCTTCATTTCACGGGTAGGCATAATAAATAGATCTGCCAAATGATAATAAGGGAATTTTAGAATATCCTTATCTTCAATTGGTCCGGCAAATATGACCTGTTTTTCAACTTGCAATTCTTTAGCTAAATTTACCAAATAATCCTTATCGGGTCCATCGCCGACAATTAAATATTTTAAATTTGGCACTTTTTTAAGAATTTCGGGCAATGAACGGATAACGAAATCCTGCCCCTTTCGTTTAACCAGCCTTCCTATAGTCAGTATTACTTTTTGTCCTTCAAGTCCGTATTTTTTTCTTAACTCATTTTCCCGATTGGGAATATTTTCTGCTTTAATATTTAAGGAAGGGTATATAATAATAATCTGAGATTCAAATAAGCCAAGTTCCATAATTTTCTTTTTCATAAAATGCGTATTGGCAATTACATAATCGGCGTTTTTAAGATTTAAAATCATTAATTTTTTACTAAACCAGCCTTTTTGGGGGATAAGCGTATCAACTCCGTGGGTATAAACAAGATATGGAAGGCCAAATAATTTTTTTAGCATTAAGCCAACCGTCACTGCGTTAAAATAATGGCCAAACTGTAAATATTCTATATCATTATCTTTAACCAATTTGCGCACTTTCCAGATAAGAGGCAGCCATGAGGGTTTAAAAAAGCGCCAAGAAAAAAACGGCTGGCGGATTACTATTCTTTCATAATTTTTATCAAAATCTTCCGACCCTTTTGTTTTGTCGACCAGAATAATTATTTTATCTTCCGGAAGCTTAAGACACAAATTTTTGAGATAATTTTCAATGCCCCCTATTTTAGGCGGAAAAAAGTATGATATAAGTAGTGATTTTTTCATTTTAACGATTTTTTAAAGATTTTAGCAGGGAAATTATTTCTTGTCTCGTAATCACCCTAATAACTAAAATCATAATTACGTAAATAATTACTCCAATTGGAATTAAAATAAGGAAGTTTATAAAATCTTTCAACCAAAATATAGTGCCGGACATTACCAAAGAGGCCATTAAGCTTCTTAAAAACCAGGAAATTATAACCTTTTTTTGGTATATCAAATATTTTGAAGTTTGATAATAACCAAGGATAAAAAGAAATATAGCGGAAGATAAGGCGGCAATTGAGGCCCCGATATGGTTAAATTTTGGGATGAGAATGAGATTTACAACAATATTAAAAACAACGGTCAGGCCCAGATTAATTGTATTGGTTTTTTGCCGGTTACTGGCGTTAAGGGAAGAACTGAGAATAAAGTTAACAAAAATAAATACTAAGCCCAAAATAGATATTCTAAAGGCAGGGATGGAGTTCGCGAAATCATCAGTAAATAAAACAGTTATTTTATCGGCCAAGACAAACGCCCCTAAAGAAATCGGGAGGGCAATAACCATTAAATAGCGAAAAGCGTTCTGGATAGTTTGGGTGAGAAGTTCTTTAGATTCAATATAAAAACGGGATAAGGCCGGATAAATACTGTTATTGAAAGCGAGGGGGATAAACTGGATAGCGTAAGTTAATTTATAAGCGACCGAATACCAACCGACATATTGATCACCGTTTGAAGACCTTTTTAAAAACGAAAGGAGCAGAATATCGATGTAAGCGTAAATTTTAATAAAGATGCCAGCCAAAAAGAAGGGCATAGAAAGTTTTAAAAGGTGCCTGATAACCCCAAAATCAAGCTTATAGGCCGGTCTGGCTTCTGTTTTTCTAAGGATGCTTACCAGAGCGTAGATAAAATTGCCTAAAGCTCCAAGCAGGACGGCCACTCCCAAAACAATCGGATTATGGGTAAATTGTAAGGCGGTCACCCCGGCTCCAACCACTAAAAATTGGTAAATAATGGTGCCGATAGCCTCATATTTTAGATTTTGGTAACCTCTAAATATGGCGAATAGACTCAAGCTAAAAGACTCAAAAATCATAACCAGAGCCACCAAATAAACCAGGTTTCTTGTTTCAGGAGGGTATCTTAATAAATTAATCGAAACAAAAATGAGCAAAAGAGAAATTAAGGCAAAATAAAACTTGACCGTAAAAACGGCCGAGAGATATTTTTTCGCCTTCTCTTTGGTTCTGGCTACTTCACGAATTAGAACCGGATTAAGGCCCAGATCGACTAAGATGCCAAAAATAGTAACAAAAGAAACAGCAAAAACAAATTTGCCGGTATTAATATAACCGATATATCGCGCATAATAAATAAAGTAACCAAATGAGATTACTTTCTGAACGGTATAGGCAATTGTTAATAATAAGGTATTACGGGAAACTTTATTTGATCTGATATTTTCAGACAAGCGATTAATATTAAATAAATTTTTATCTTTTCTGCCACTGAGGAGCGCGCCTGGCTCCTTTTAAGCCAAATTTTTTTCGTTCTTTTACTCTCGGGTCTCTTCGAAGAAGACCTTCAGCTTTAAGAACTTTCCGGTTTTTAGAGTCCAGTAATTCTAAAACTCTGGCTAGTCCCAGTTTAACCGCATCAGCTTGACCTCTTTTGCCTCCGCCTTTAACACGGATACTTATTTTTCCATAATCTTTTATGCCTAGAACAGCAAGTGGTTTATAAACATTAATTTGAAATTCCAGGGTTGGAAAATATTTTTTATATTCTTTATCGTTTACTATAAATTCTTTTTCACCTTTTTTATACAATCTCACTCTGGCGACGGAGCATTTTCTTCTGCCAACCGCAAAAAGATAGGTCCGACGAATCACTTTTTTCTTTTCTTCTTGGGGAATTGTTTCAACCCTCTTAACCGTTTTTTTGGCCTTTTTTTGCGACTTAACCGTTTTTTTGGCTTTGGTTGGCATTATACTTTATTTAATGGTTAATCTTTTTAAACTTTTTTTGCGCAATTTATTAACCGGCAACATATTATAAACTGCTTTTTTAACCGCTTTTTCCGGAGTTTCGTCAATAAGTTTTGAAAATTTGGTTTTTCTTATCCCGCCTGGATAACCAGTGTGTCGGTAATAAATTTTATTTTCTCTTTTTTTGCCCGTGATTTTTACCTCTTTAATATTAATAACTTCAATAAGTCTATTGTCTTCCAGATGAGGCTGATAGTCGGGTTTGTCTTTGCCCATCAATAGAACAGCCAGTTTACTGGCTAATCGGCCAAAGCTAACTCCTTGAGCATCAATTATTAATTTTTCTGGTTCTTTTTTCATGCTAAACAAATTCTATTAAAACTATTGGCGCGTTATCCCCGGCCCTGTTTTTCAATTTAATTATCCGGGTGTAGCCTCCCTTTCGATCTTTATATTGAGGGGATATATCTTTTATTAATTTATTGGACGACTTCAAGCTAATATGCCTTTCCAAATATCTTTTGGTTTGAAGGTTATCTTCGCCTGATTTTGTAATTAATTTTTCAATAAACGATTTTAAAACCTTAGCTTTGGCAGAGGTGGTTTTTATTTTTCCTTTAAGAATAAAATCATTGGCAAGATTTCGAATTAACATCCTTCTTTGGTCGCTTTTACGGCCTAATATCTTTTTTTTCTTACGGTGTCTCATATTTTATGCGGTTGATTCGGTTTTTTTAGGTCTTCCCCTTTTCTTTTTTTCTTTTGTTTCCCCGCCTTCTTCCGAGTCTTCTTTTTTAGGTTCTGATTTCTCTTCCTTGCTTTCTTCTTTTTCCTCTTTTTCTTTATCGCTTTCGTCTTTAATTGGGGCAAGGGGTTTATCCTCTTTTTCTTTATCGCTCTTTTCTACTTTGGATTTAAGATTTTTCACAAAATTAAAATGTTCAACCAAAATGACGGAGGCCATTTTAAGAGCCTCCTCCGGAGTAATTGTCCCGTCGGTACTTACATTTAGAATCAAGCGCTCATAATTGGTCATCTGGGCCACACGAACATTTTCTATATCAAAATTTACATTTTTTACGGGGGTGTAGATACTGTCTATAGCAATAGTGCCAATATCCAACTGTTCATCTTCCCTTGTTTCAACCGTTACATAACCGCGTCCGGAACCGATGGTAAGCTCCATGTCTAATTCGGAGTCCTTGCCGGTTAATGTGGCTATATGCAGCTTTTTACTGACTACCTCGACATCGGATTTGGTTTTTATATCACCGGCCGTTACCGCTTTTTCGCCTTTAACATGTAAATTTACTTTTACCGGCTCTTCTCCATGAAAATTGAATTTTAATTTTTTTAAATTTAAAATAATAGTAACTACGTCTTCTTTTACATGAGAGATACTGGAAAATTCATGATCAACTCCTTTTATCTTTACGGCCTGTACAGCCGCTCCCGGTAAAGATGATAAAAGGACCCGGCGCAGAGCGTTTCCGATCGTATTTCCATATCCCGGGTAAAGAGGTTCAAAAATAAAAACTTTGCCGTTTTCCTGGCCTTTTTTAACTTCTATTTTCGACGGTAGGGGAAATTTTTCCATTGTTTTATTCCTTAAATATTATATATTATTTCGAGTAAAATTCGACGATCAGCTGGGTCTGAATACCCAAATTTAATTGCTTTTCGTCCGGTAAATTCACAAACTGGCCCTTCAAAGTTTTTTTATCTAGACTCATCCATTCCGGAACTTCATGTTTGTTTATTGATTTTATTAGTTCTAAAAAATATTTATTCTTCATGGATTTTTCACGAATAGTAATAATATCCTTAACATCTAAAAGATACGAAGGAATGTTTACTTTTTTATTATTAACCAGAAAATGACCGTGATTAACCGTCTTCCTGGCCTGAATCCGTGATTTAGCCATTCCCAGACGATAAATTACATTATCAAGCCTTCTCTCCAAAAACTGGAGAAAAATATCGCCGGTATTCCCTTTTTTGGCCATCGCTTTTTTCATATAACCCTTAAACTGCGCTTCGGACAAACCGTACATGTGTCTTACTTTTTGTTTTTCCTGGAGGTGGACTCCATAACTGGAAAGTCTGGGTCTTCTTTTCTGGCCATGAGCGCCAGGCGGATAATTACGTTTGACCATGGCGCACTTTGGGGTATAACAACGATCCCCTTTCAAAAAAAGTTTTTCTCCGGCTCTTCGGCATTTTTTACATTTTGCGTCTATATTCATAAATTATACCCTTCTCACTTTTTTTGGTCTTGGCCCATTATGAGGAATAGGGGTACGGTCTTTAATACTGGTAATAGTCAGTCCATTGGCGTAAAGGGCTCTTACAGCCGATTCGCGTCCGGACCCGACTCCTTTTACAAAAACTTCGACAGATTTTAAACCAAAGTCTTTTACTTTTTCCACCGCATCTCTAACGATTATTCCAGCTGCGTAAGGAGTGGCTTTTTTAGGGCCTTTAAATCCGACTTGTCCGGCCGAGGAAGAAGCAAGAACATTGCCGGAGGGATCGGTCAGGGTTACAATTGTATTATTATAGGTGGACATAATAAAAGCTTTGCCTTGGGTGACAAACTTTTTAACTTTTTTCTTTTTTTTGGGTTTAGCAGCCATAAAATTATAAAAAAATTAAGTTTTTTCGGCGGAAGGTTTGCGTCCGGAGCCCATAGTTCTCCGCACATTACCTCTTACGGTTCTTGAATTTGTTTTGGTTCTCTGACCCCGAGCCGGCAAAGACCTTGAATGTCTGCTTCCCCGATAAGATCCAATCTCTTTTAATCTCTTAATATTAAGCAGGATTTCGCGCCTTAAATCACCTTCAACTTTATGATTTTTTTCAATCAAATTTCTTAATTTATTAACCTCCTCATCGGATAATTCTTCGGTTCTTTTATTTTTGTCGATTTTTTCTTCAGCTAAAATTCTGTTGGACTGGGTTCGCCCAATGCCAAAAATATAAGTTAAGGAGATTTCTATTCTTTTTTTAGGAGGAAGAGTTACCCCCGAGATTCTAACAGCCATATTAAATATTATCCTTGTCTTTGTTTATGTTTAGGATTCTTGCAAATGACATAAATCCTTTTCTTGCGTCTCACAAGTTTACAGTCTTTGCACATTTTTTTTACAGAAGATCTTACTTTCATATAAACTTATTGCCTATAAATTATGCGGCCCTTGGTAAGGTCGTAAGGGGACATTTCGATCAGAACTATGTCGCCCGGAAGTATTCTAATCCGGTGCATTCTCATTTTTCCGGAAAGATGGGCCAGAATTTCATGGCCGTTTTCAAGCACTACTTTAAAAGTAGTTGAAGGTAAAAGTTCGGTCACTTTTCCTTTTATCTCCAAAAAACCTTTCTTATTGGTTTTAACTTCGGTTTTTTTTGATTCTTCAGCCATAGATAATTAAAAATTGCGCCTTAGACTCAAAAATTGGCGCAATATTAGCAAATTTTATATAAATTTGGAGGCCAATCCTAAGTCTTGAGTTGCTTGTATACTCTATCATAAGGCTTAAATACGGTCAAGTCTTGACCTGAAGCTAATATTTATCTATTCTATATGCATGTCTAAAAAAATTATTTTTGCGAAAAAGTACGGGTTTTGTTTCGGAGTGAGGAGAGCCATTGATGTATTGGATATTTCCTCCGGGACAATGTACACTCTGGGGCCCATTATTCATAATCCACAGGTAGTTGACCATTATCTCAAAAAAGGGATAAAATCAATTGATTCCCTGGATGAAATTAATTCCGGAACTGTTTTTATTAGAGCCCATGGAGTTCCTGATAAAATCATAAATCAAGCCAAAGAAAAAAATTTAGAAGTAATAGACCTCACCTGCCCTTATGTTAAAAAAACCCAAATCCTGGCCAAAGAATTGGAAAAGGATGGCTACCAGGTAGTTATCCTGGGCCAAAAAAATCATCCCGAAGTTATCGCCATTGCTTCAAACTTGAAACGGCCGGTTGTTGTCGAGTCTGTTCATAATTTAAGAGAAATAAAAAATGATAAAATAGGGGTAATCTGCCAAACCACTTCCAATATAAAAAAAGCCGACAAACTGATTTCTAAATTAAAAAATGACTTTAAGGAAGTAAAAGTTTATAATACCATTTGTAACGCCACTCATCTCAGACAAGAAGCGGTTAAGGAATTGGCCCAGCAATCCGATGTGGTAATTGTTATCGGCGGTAAAAAAAGTTCCAATACCAAAAAACTAAAAGAAGTTGCCGAAAAAATTATTAAAACTTATCATATTGAAACTGAAGATGAACTGCAAAAAGAATGGTTCATAGATAAGAACACTATCGGCATTACGGCTGGCGCCTCTACCCCTAATTGGATCATAAAAAAAGTGGCCGAAAAAATAGACCACCTTATTAAATAAAATTTATTTTTCTAAGACTGCCTTTATTCTTCTTACCCCTTTTGAGGAGGATTTTTCGGATATAATTTTAAAGTGTTTAAGTTCCCCTGTATTTTTTACATGCGGACCGGCGCAAATTTCTTCGGAGAAACCGCCAATCGAATATACTTTAACTTTTTCGGGATATTTTTCTTTGAAAAAAGCAAACGCGCCGCTTTCAACCGCTTTTTTATAAGACATCTCTTCAAATGTTACCGGCATGTTATCCTTTATAACCTGGTTTATAATATCTTCTATTTTCTTTTTTTCCTCATCGGTCAATTTATCCCCATGAGAAAAATCAAATCTTAATCTTTCTTCGCTCAAATCGGAGCCCATCTGCTTGACGTGGTCGCCCAGTACTTTTCTTAAAGCGGTATGAAGCAAATGAGTAGCGGTGTGCTCTTTAGCCACCTTCTCCCCTAGTTTTCCGGCTCCGCCGAATTTTTTTTCGGCCCCGGCTCTGGATATTTTTTGATGTTCTTCAATTTTTTTCTGGAATTCCTTTTCATCAAACTGGTAGCCTTTTTTTTTGATTAAGTTTGGAGTAAGACCATAGGTGGAATAAAGTTGAAATGCTTCCTCAGCGCTAATCTTTCGCGAAGAAGGCTGATCAAGGGTTTTTTTCACTTTCTTTTTTTTGCCCATTTTTTCAAAAACCTTATCTACTTCCAGTTTTAAAACTTTACCGTAATTATCCCTTTCACCTTTTAGTAACTCTAAAATCTTTTTTTTATTTTTCTTTAATTCCGGATAAATATCCGAGTAAAGGTTTAAAACCACATCAATCAGAGGAGACAAATCAAAGGCAGGAGATTCAAACTGGTCAATTAGGCGCCGATAAATACGGCGAAGAATATAACCCTGTTCTTTGTTCGAAAATTCCACTCCTTCCGAAATAAGAAAAATACAACCTTTAAGATGGTCGGAAATTATTCTTAAGCTTTTATTCTTTTCTATCTCGCTTTGAAGTTTTTCGATGTTTTTGTCTTTTTTTGCTTCTTCAATTATCGGAGCAAAAAGATCCGTTTCAAAAAGAGAATCCTTTTTTTGAAGAATCATGGCCAGTCTTTCAAAACCCATACCGGTGTCAATATTCTTGGTCGGGAGATCATTAAAGTTTCCTTTGGCATCAAGAAAATACTGCATAAAAACCAGGTTCCATATTTCCACGAAGCGCCCGCAGGGACAGTTTGGTTTGCAGCTGTCATCATCGGAACACGGCTTGCCGGTCAAGTCATAGTGTATTTCCGAAGACGGTCCGCAAGGGCCGGACTTGCCGGGGGGGCCCCACCAATTGAATTCCCGTCCGAACTCATAAATTTTATCTTCGTTTATATATTTCTGCCAAACTTTAATCGCTTCAAAATCCTTGACTACTTCATCATCACCTTCAAAAACGGTAGCGTAAATTCTTTTTTTATCCAATTTTAGCTCTTTGACCAGAAATTCATAGGCATATTCAATCGCTTTCTCCTTAAAATAACCGCCAATAGAAAAGTTCCCCATCATTTCAAAAAAAGTAAGGTGAACTTCGTCGCCAACTGATTCAATATCCGAGGTACGAAAACATTTCTGAATTGAAGTTAAGTTCCGGTTTTTAAAATCCCTTTTTATTGAGGTTTCACCCAGAAAATATGGCTTAAACTGCTGCATCCCGGCGGTGGTCAAAAGAACCGAAGGGTCGTTATCTGGGACCAAAGAAGAAGAGGAAACAAGCGTATGCTTCTTCTTTTTGGAGAAATACTTAATAAATTTTTCCCTGATTTTTTCAGACTTCATTATATCATTATAGAAAAATTCCCCGAATAAATCAATCAATAAAACATTTGACAAATTTAATAAAAGAGATAAGAATAAAAGGGCGGAAATTATGTGTTCTTAAAAAACTCTTTTTTATTGATAACCCTGCTAAAAGGGTCAGACCGGTGGTTTCTCCTGGATTTTTGGAGTTTTTTGAGCGTATAATCCGCAAATTTTGGTCAAAGCAAGCCGTTCGGTTGATTATAAATTCGTAGAACTTTGTTATGAAATTTGGACCAGGAGAAACCTTTTTGTTTCTTTTCGTTAAAAGCGGAGATCATTGATCTCCGCTATTTTTTTATTATTCCTCCCCCAATTAAAGTATTCCCCTGATAAAAGACACAAGACTGTCCGGGAGTTAAAGCTCTTTGAGGTTGTTTAAAATCAACAATTACCTTTTTATTTACTTTTTTTACTAACGCCCGAGAGCCAGGATGACGATATCGGGGTTTTACGTTAGCTTTAAAAGGAAATTTTATTTCTTTCAAAAAATTTGTCTTTATTAGTTCACAAGTTTTTTTATTAAGAGCCAGGTCTTTCTTTTTATTGGTTACATAAAGAATGTTACGGGTGGGATTTTTTTCAACCACGTACCAGGGCCCGTGGCTAAGGCCCATTCCGCCTCTCTGGCCAAGGGTGTAGAAATAAACCCCCGAGTGAAGGCCAAGTTCTTTTTTAGTATTAATATCAATAATTTTTCCTTTTTTTTCTGATAAGTTTTTTTTCAAAAAAGAAACAGCAGAACCGGGAATAAAACAAACTTCCTGGGAACTTTTGTAATCTTTGCCCATTAAAGAATTAGCTTGGGCAATTTTTTTGACATCATTGTAAGATAAGTTACCCAGCGGGAAAATTATATTTTTTAAATGATTTTTATTTATACCCCAGAGAAAATAAGACTGGTCTTTTCCCATATCTTTGGCCTTGCTTAAAACATATTCATTTTGTCTTTTCAATATCCTGGCGTAATGGCCGGTGGCAATAAAGTCAGCCTTTTTCTTTTTAGCTCTTTTATAAAACTCGCCAAACTTAATCAAACGGTTACACAAAACACAGGGATTGGGGGTGTTGCCTTTTTTATATTGATTAATAAAATCAGCGATAATTTGTTTTTTAAACTCTTTTTTAAAATCCCAGACTTCAAAGGGAATATTAAGAGATTTAGCCACTTGAGCCGCTTTTTTATGATTACTAAATTTATGAGGGGTAAAAAAAACTCCTCTCACCTGAAAACCCTGCTTTTTTAAAAGCCAGGCGGCCACGCTGGAATCCCGTCCGCCTGACAGGGCGATAATTACTTTTTTACCTTTTGTTTTCATGGTTTAATTATAACAAAATTAGCTTAAAAAATCCTCTCTTGACATTTTCATAAATATAAACTATTATCACAGGTCAGCTCATTTTACGAAAGGAGAGATGATGTCTTTTGAAAGAATGAAAGAGGCAAAACTGGAGGGGTATCGCGGACCTCTTTTTCCCACGGGTATTGATGACCTCAATAAGGCTTTCCGGGATACGCCGATCAATGAGTTTTGCTGGCTTGAGGAAACAGTAAGATATTTGTCGTCGTACGTCGGCGTTACTCGTCCGCAAACATCTGACGGCTACCATTGGTTCGTGGCCATTACCTTGAATGCCAAAAATGGCTTTTTAGTAGTTGCTTTCCCGCACAAACCAACCAGCCGTTCGATTGCTTTCTACTTTCAGGGGGATGTTACCCCCGAAGAAATAAAAGAGGTAGTTGAAAAACTGACCGCTCATATCGGTCAAATTCCATATGTTGTGGGTCAACCAAAGCACATTCGTTAACTTTCTTTTCAAAACATTTGCGAGCAGCTTAAGAAAAAGCTGCTCTTTTTTTATAAAAAGAAAACCCCTCTGTTCGTGAACAGAGGGGTGGGGATTACTTCGGGAGGTGAGAAGTAAGGTTTAACACACCATAGAGAAAAGCGCCGAGGCCGGCAAACATGAGAAAAGCATCCATAAACATGAAATGCTGTTTTTTGGAAGCGGGCATGAGAATAAAGAGGACGAGAAAAGCGCCGAGGCCAGTAGCTAGATAGAAGTTAAGCATGGCCATTTTTCCTTATATTAATAATTAGGCCATGTGGTGGGTTTCAAAGAGCGTATAAGGAGCAGTGGTAATTTAAAATTATCAAAACAGGCTTATTTTGTCAAATAAGTCTTAACTTTTTATAAAAATTCCTGTATTCTCTTTTTACCGCCTATAAATACTGCCAAGGAAAAAGGCTGTTGTCTCCTAACCAGGGGGAAGGAGGCGTCAATCAGGCGCCAGGCAATAACTTTTGGAATAACAGTAAAGCGGCAGGTTATTGTCGTGGAAACCAGAACTTCGGTTCTGACGATCCCTCACGAGCCCGATTCGACTATATGCTGAAAAGGGCTTTTTTTTTCGTATATGAAATAAGGCCACGGATTGACAAATATTAAAATATGTATAAATAGTTATACAGGTTTTGTCAATCCTCTTTTTTCTTTCGCCAGTGTTTTTTTTCTATATAAACCAGCCGCCACCAAAAAAACCCAAGGAAAAATCCGCCTCCGGCCCCAATAACAAGCAACCCTACCTGAAGCCAAATGGGGAGAGCGCAGGCTCCTTTGCCAAAAATTGAATTCCAATTAATATTATCTGAATATCTAATATAAAGAACTTCAATCCCTGCGTGAAGAATAAAACTTAGAAGAATACCTAAAATGGTACTCAATAAAACATAGAATGATTTTTTCATTTTAAAAAAATGAATAAACAGTTAAAGCGATCCCGCCGATAATTCCCAGATATCCCAAAACTTTTAAAACAGCCGCCGACTGGCCAACCGATTTTTCTACCTGTTCTTCAGTTTTATAGCTGATAATAAAATCCCCCTCCCCTTTCTGGATAGCCATATCCTCACTGGTTTTAACCGCCTGACCGTAAACATATACCTGCAGACCTAAAGACAAGGCTGATTCTTCGGCTCGGTAATTATCGTTGGCCACAAAGTTAAATATCTTACCCATGATTGAATCATCCGGGGATTCACCCCGCCCGATAAACTTTTCGCCAAGAGAACGTGCTTCAATTTTTGCCTTGTCGGGCAGAATTTTTACCTTTCCGGTTTCATCTTCCACAAAAAAGGGAATACTTTCTTCATCAGATTTTACCCTTTCCCAATTATGAGTAATTCTCCCCTCTTTATCTCTTTCCTCCACTTCCTTTTCCAGTTCATACTCATAGTAAACGCAGTCTTGCTTGGAAAAAGGAGTTTGAAGGGGGTTGTCCGCGGTTATTTTCCCCTGAACCTCAACCTGGTTTCCTTCAATTATTTCTTTAACCGGCCCACTTTTAGTTTTGGCCATTTCACTTTTTTTCTCTTTTTTCTTCCCGCTTAAATAAACAAAAAGCGCTCCGACGAGCAATGTTATAACTCCTGTCCAGATCATAATTTTTTCTCCTTATTGTTTAATTTCGAACTATTTTAATTATACGCTCTTTTTTGAATAAATGATATATTCCATAACCAGCAAAAACGATGGAAATGAAATACTTAACCAAATTTGAGTGTCGGTGCCTATTACATCAAGGCCTTTGAATATGAAAAAAATTATCAGGCCCAAAACAAGGCTCTGAAGAATCCCGAAAATCCAAAATGCTAATTTGTCATTCATAATTTTAGTTTAATTATTAATTATTATACACTAATTTTTAAGTTAGGTAATAAGAAATAGTTTATTCTGCTTTATTCCTAACGGTAATAAGTCCGGGCATTACTAGCGGGAAAAGAGTCCGGACAAGAGCCGTCCGAGCTATAGGAAAGTTTCATCGTATAGTCATCTATTACTTTGAAATAAGCGTAGCCCGCCGGCTTAAAATAATAATTATCGGTTAGAGCATAACAATGTTCACCGGTAATTTCAGACGGATCTTTATAAGAGTTTGTCTCGGG
>CBDUSL010000002.1:0-41439 GCA_965370265.1 uncultured bacterium
TAAAAAAACCAAAAATATCTGTTAAAATAAATATTAAGGAAATTCAAAAACCAAATCTTAATGCCCAGATAATCTGCAATAATATGATTGAACAGATTGAAAAAAGAATTCCCTTCCGTCGGGTGATGAAACAAACTATTGATGGTGTGATGAAGGCGGGAGCCAAGGGGGTTAAAGTTTCAGTGGCCGGACGTTTAAACGGAGCCGAAATTGCAAGAACAGAAAAACTGGCTACTGGCCAGCTTCCACTCCATACCTTAAGAGCTGATATAGATTATTCACGCGGCGTGGCCGCTACCACATATGGAGCTATAGGAGTTAAGGTTTGGGTTTATAAGGGTGAGGTTTTTGCTGATAAAAAAGAAGACAAAAAGATTTAATAAAGGAGTATTTTAATAATGTTAATTCCCAGAAAAGTAAAACACCGAAAATGGCAAAAAGGCCGACAAAGGGGTAATGCTACCTCAGGGAACAAGGTTTCTTTTGGCCGATATGGATTAAAGTCTTTAACGGCCAAATGGATAACTGCTCGCCAGATTGAAGCGGCTAGAAGAGCAATTACCCGATATTTACAAAAAGGCGGTAAAATATGGATTAGGATTTTTCCTGATAAACCGGTTACCGCTAAAAGTGCTGAGGTGCCAATGGGGGGAGGAAAAGGGGCGGTTGACCATTTTGTGGCCGCAGTTAAACCGGGTACCGTTATTTTTGAGCTTGATGGCATTTCCAAAGAATTAGCAAAAGAAGCCTTAAGGCGAGCCTCTTTTAAACTGCCGATTAAAACTAAATTTGTTGAAAGAATCTAATATGAAATATAGTGAATTAAAAGAAAAATCAGTTGGTGAGTTAAACAGTCTTTTAAAAATTTCCAGAGAAAGATTGCGTGATTTAAGATTTAAAGTTGCCTCAAAACAACTCAAGAATATAAGAAAGATAAGAGAAGAAAAAAAATTAATTGCGAGAATATTAACTTTATTTAAAGAAAAACCTCAAGAAATTAATAAAGACAAATCACCGCAAAGCGGAGTCTCGTCTGCGGAGAAAGTAAGATCTGATTCTAAAGAAAAAAGTAAGGAGAAAAAATAATGGAAAAAGAAAAACAACCCGAGAAAACAAAAAAAAGAATTCTAAAAGGAGTAGTTGTTTCCGATAAAATGGATAAAACAATAGTGGTTAGATTGGAAAAATTTAAAATGCATTCAAAATATCATAAAAGATACAAGACTTCTGTTAAATATAAGGCTCATGACCCAAAAAACGCTTTTCATAGCGGAGATAAGGTTGAAATAGAGGAAATGAAGCCAATGTCTAAAGAAAAGCGCTGGAAAGCAATTAAAAAAATCTCCTAAAAATATGATTCAACCTCAATCAATGTTAAAAATAGCCGATAATAGCGGAGCCAAAAAAATTAAATGTATTCGAGTGCTTGGCGGTTATAAAAAGCGCTATGCCCGGATAGGCGATATTATCACAGCTTCAGTTAAACAGGCTGAGCCTCATTCAATGGTAAAAAAAGGTGAAGTTGTTAAGGCGGTTATTGTCCGTTTAAGAAAGGAAACCAGAAGAAAAGACGGTTCGTATATTCGATTTGATGAAAATGCGGCGGTGATTGTTGATCCCAAGTCAAAGGAACCAAAAGGAACCCGAATTTTCGGGCCGGTAGCCAGAGAACTAAGGAATAAAGGTTTTATGAAAATTATTTCATTAGCCCCGGAAGTTTTATAAGCATATGAAAATAAAAAAAGGCGATACAGTAAAAATAATAAACGGAAAAGATCGGGGCAAAAAAGGCAAAGTCACCCAAGTATTGGTTAGTCATGGAAAAATTGTGGTAGAAAATATTAATACAATGATAAAAAATGTCAGGCCTAAAAAATCAGGTGAAAAAGGGGAGAAAGTAGAATATTCATCCCCGCTTGATGTTTCCAATGTTATGATTATCTGCCCTAAATGTTCCAAGGCAGTCAAAATCGGTCACAAAGCTCTTGAGAAGGAAAAGATTAGAATTTGTAAAAAGTGCAAAGGACAAATATAATGTTAACTTTTAAGGAAAAATATAAAAAAGAAGTAGTCCCTAAAATGATGGAATTATTCGGTTTCAAAAATCAATTAGCCGTTCCTAAAATAATAAAAGTAAAAGTTAATGTTGGTATTAATGCGCAAAATTCAAACGACGAAAAATATAAAGAAACAATCGTAAATACTCTTACCAGAATTACCGGACAAAAACCTGTTTTTACCAAAGCTAAAAAATCTATTTCTGCTTTTAAAATCAGGGAGGGAATGACTGTTGGCTTGATTGTTACTCTTCGCGGCCAGAGAATGTATGATTTTGTTGATAAACTGGTTAATGTTTCTCTGCCTAGAGTCCGTGATTTTCGCGGCTTGGAACCAAAATCTTTGGGCAATTCAAAAAGCCTTACAATTGGTTTTAAAGAACATGTGGTTTTTCCGGAAATTCAATCAGACGAAGTGGAACGGATACATGGTCTGGAAGTGACAATTGTTACCAACGCCGAAAATGGAAAAGAAGCCTTTCAGCTTTTTAGTCTTCTCGGCTTTCCTTTCAAAGAAAACGAGCAAAAGAAAAAATAATTTATCAAATAATAAACTTATATGGCCAAAAAATCAGTTATAGCCAGAGCAAATAAAACTCCTAAATACTCGACTCGGATAGTCCGTCGTTGCTGGCGTTGTGGCCGAAAAAGGGGATATATGAGAAAGTTTAATCTCTGTCGGATATGTTTCAGGGAATTGGCTAATAGAAATGAAATTCCCGGGATTAAAAAATCATCGTGGTAAAGAAAATTAACTAACTATTTAAAAAATTAATTAAATTTATGACTGACCCCATTGCTGACATGTTAACAAGAATAAGAAACGCTCTTATGGTTCAAAAAACAGAAGTGCTTGTTCCCTTTTCGCGTCTTAAATTTGAAGTGGCTAAAATTCTGGAAAAAGGGAAATGGATAGAAGCGGTTGAAAAATTAGAGGAAAATTTTGGCCAATTAAAAATTACTCTAAAGTATAACGATAAAAAAGAACCGGCTATTACCTACATAAAGAGGATAAGCAAACCTGGTCGACGTGTTTATGTCGCCAAAAGCGAACTTCCTATTGTTCTAAATAACTATGGTGAGGCGATAATATCAACTTCACACGGGATTATGAGTAATAGGGAGGCAAGAAAGAAAGGTGTAGGCGGCGAAATTATTTGTGAAATTTATTAAAATTATGTCCAGAATAGGAAAATTACCCATTATCATTTCAGATGAAGTAACAGTTACTCTTGATAATAAAGACCTAAAGATTAAAGGTCCCAAGGGGGAGCTAATCCAAAAAATGCATTCCCATATTAATCTTGACCTAAAAGAAAAGGAAATTAATGTTACGGTCCACAATCCTGAAGAGAAAAAAGATCGGGCGCTTTGGGGGCTTTTTCGCGCCTTAATTAATAATATGATGGTTGGGGTAACTAAAGGCTTCGAAAAAAAGTTGGAGATTAATGGTGTCGGCTACAAGGCCCAGGTTTCCGGAAAAAAAATTATTTTAAATCTGGGTTATTCTCATACTATTGAATATGATATTCCGGAAGGGATTGAAGTTAAAGTTGATAAAAATTTAATAATTATTACCGGCATTGAGCGACAAAAAGTAGGTCAGGTAGCGGCAGAAATACGCAATTTCAGAAAACCAGAGCCTTACAAAGGAAAAGGCATTAAATACATTGACGAGGTAATTAGAAGGAAGGCGGGCAAAGCGGCTAAAACTGGGGCCGAAGGAGCCGGAGCCTCTGGCTAATAAAAAATTATGATTACAAAGACAAGTAACAAAAGAATAAAAAGGCAAAGAAGACGAATTAGTTTTAGGCATAAAGTAAAAGGCACAATCAAACGGCCCCGTTTGTCTGTTTATCGGAGCTCGAAGCATATTTATGCCCAAATTATTGATGACGTAAAGGGAGTGACTCTTACTTCTTCTTCTGACATGAAAATTGATAAAAAAACCATAAAAGCAGACAGTAAATTGAAAGCGCAGGAAAAAGTAGCCTTTGCCACGGGAGAGTTATTGGCTAAAGAGGCGGCAGGAAAAAAAATCACCAAAGTAGTTTTTGATCGAGGCGGATTTAAATATCACGGGAGAATAAAAGCTCTGGCTGAAGGAGCAAAAAAAGGAGGACTAATATTTTAGTATTAAAAATATATGAGAAGAAATACTACTAGGCAAAAAAAAGATTTCATGCGGGAAAAAAGAGAATTTGAACAAAAGGTTATTGATATAGCCCGGGTGACTCGGGTAATGGCCGGCGGAAAAAGAATGAGTTTTCGAGCTTGTGTCGTTATTGGGGACATGAAAGGAAAAATTGGAGTAGGAGTGAAAAAAGGAGCAGACGTAAGCTTGGCCATGAATAAGGCCGTAAATTCAGCTAAGAAAAATCTTATAAAAGTTAAAACAATTAATGACACGATTCCTCACGAAGTAAGAATTAAACATAAATCAGCAATATTATTAATTAAACCGGCTCCCGAAGGAACGGGTATTATTGCCGGAGGTCCGGTCAGGGCCGCTTTAGAGGTTTCAGGCATAAAAAATATTGTCGCTAAAATGATTGGTTCGAAGAATAAAATTAATAATGTGAGAGCGCTTATTGAAGCTTTTAATAGATTAAAAGAACCCAGACCAGCTGTTAAAAAAGAAAAAAATCTGACCAAACCCGAAAATATTGAAGAATCAAAAAAGAAGGATAGAAAATAATGGTTATTAGTTTATCAAATTTAACAAACAAAAATAAGAAAAAAAGAAAAAGAGTCGGACGCGGTAATGCTTCAGGTTCTGGTAATTATTCGGGAAGAGGACAAAAGGGCCAGCGTTCCCGTTCTGGTGGGCGCAAAGGCTTAAATAAACTTGGTCTCAAACAAACCCTGAAAAGGATTCCGAAGAAAAAAGGCTTTAAAAGTATGCATGCAAAAATGTCTACCGTTAATATTGAGCTTTTAAATAAATATTTTGCTGATGGCAACATAATTACCTTCAAAAAATTAATGGATCTAAAGGTGGTCAGATTTTCGCCTTCCGGCCTTAAGGTATTGGGTAAAGGCAAAATAAATAAAAAATTAACTATTAAAGCAGAAAGCTTTTCTAAATCAGCGAAAGAAGCTATAGTTAAAGCAGGCGGTAAAGCAGAAATAATAAAAACCCAAGAAAAAGAATAGATTTATGTTTGAAAAAGTATCTCAAATCTGGAAAGTCAAGGAAATCAGAAATAAGATTCTTTATGTCTTGTTTATACTTTTTATATTTCGAATGGCGGCTCATATTCCTATTCCGGGAGTTAACGTTGCGAATCTAAAAGCATTTTTTGAGTCAAATGAACTTTTTGGTTTGGTTAATGTTTTTTCCGGCGGAGCAATGAGCAATTTTTCGGTCGTTATGCTTGGTATCGGTCCGTATATTACCTCTTCAATTATTTTTCAGCTTTTAACCATTATTATTCCTAAACTGGCTGAACTCCAGAAAGACGAAGCTGGCCGGCAAAAAATGAATCAATGGCAAAGGTATATGACTATTCCTTTAGCGATAATGCAGTCTTACGCCACTATTACTATATTAAAGCAACAAGGCCAGGGCATTGTTAATGACATGTCTGGTTTTGACCTTATTTCCGCTATAATTACTATTACCGCGGGCAGTATTTTCCTGATGTGGTTGGGAGAACTGATTTCAGAAAAGAAAGTAGGGAATGGCATATCACTTTTAATTTTCGCCGGTATTATTGCCCGTTTTCCTGAACAAATCCGCCAAACTATCGTCAGTTTTGACGCCTCAAATGCAATTAATATCGTTATCTTATTGGCTATAGGTCTTGTTACTATTGCCGGCGTAGTCTTTATTACTCAAGGGCAGCGCAATATTCCCGTTTCTTATGCCAGAAGAATAAGGGGTAACCGGATGTATGGTGGGGTAAATACCCATCTTCCCTTAAAAGTTAATCAGGCCGGGGTAATTCCCATTATTTTTGCTATTTCTATTGTTTTAATTCCTCCTTTGATTGCCCAATTTTTTATAAAAAGCGGAAATTACTGGGTTGCTACAATTGCAGAATGGGTGGTAATTAATTTTAAAGGCGGCGTGATTTATGGAGCTTTATATTTTGTGCTGGTAGTTGCTTTTACTTTTTTCTATACGACAGTTGTTTTTCATCCAGACCAAATCTCCGAAAATCTGCAAAAACAAGGCGGTTTTATACCCGGAATAAGGCCCGGCCGAAACACAACCGAATTTTTAAGCTATGTTTCTAACCGGATTATTCTAGCCGGGGCCCTTTTCTTAGGCACTATTGCCGTTTTGCCGACTGTTATGCAGTCTGCCACTAATATTGGCACTCTAATGATCGGTGGTACTAGTCTTTTGATTGTCGTTTCGGTTGTAATTGAAACTGTTAAGCAAATAGAATCACAACTGGTAATGCGTGATTACGAAGGTTTTTAATGATTAATAAATTTTGTAAGAAACTCAAAAAGTGGTCAAACCACTTTTTTTAAAAAATGAATTTTTTGCTATAATAAAGCTATGAAAAACATAAAAAATATTCTTGTTTTCGGCCCCCAGGGTTCAGGCAAAGATACCCAGTCAGAAATGCTTTCACGTTATTTAAACATACCCTCTGTTGTTATGGGCGATCTTATTAGAAAAGAAATTAAGGAAATGACAGAAGTTGGCCAAAAGGTTTCGGAGTTATATAAAGAGGGAAAATTAGCGCCAGACGAAATAGCTTTAAGTCTTCTAAAAAAAATGATTACGAGTGAAGACACTGAAAATGGATGCATTCTAAATGGATTTCCCAGAAATTTAAAACAAGCTAAAGCCTTGGAAAAAATTACTCATATTGATTTGGTAGTTGAACTTTATATTTCGGATGAAGAAGGTATTCAGAGACTTTCCGGCCGCCGAGTTTGTCCAGACTGCGGGACCACCTTTCACTTAAAATTCAAACCATCCAAGAAAGAGGGAATTTGTGATCGTTGCGGAGAAAAATTGATTATTCGTGAGGATGATAAACCGGAAGCGATAAAAAAGCGCCTTGCCATATATCATCAGGAAACAGAACCTCTTCGCGAGTATTATAAGGAAAAAGGAATATATCTAAAGATAAATGGCGAACAGTCAATTCCGGATGTCTTTGAAGAAATAAAAAATAAATTAAAATCTTTAAAATGATAATAATAAAAACCGGAAAAGAAATTGAAATAATGAAAAAAGGCGGTCATCATTTGGCAGAAATTGTTAAAGAAGTCTCCTTAAAGGCAAGACCAGATATATCAACGGCTGAATTGAATGAATTAGCGGAAGCTATGATTACAAGAATTGGAGCCAGACCTTCATTTAAAGGATATAAAGGTTACCCTGCGGCTATTTGTGCTTCTGTTAATGACGAAATTGTTCACTCTATTCCTTCAGAAGAAAAAATCTTAAAAAACGGAGATATTCTCGGATTGGATATTGGCCTTGAATACGAGGGAATGTACACCGATATGGCGGTGACTGTACCAGTGGGGAAAATATCAAAGCAGGCTAAGAGGCTTATTAATGTGACCAAAAAAGCTCTTGAACTTGGATTACGTGAAGTAAAACCGGGTAAGCAAATAGGAGATATTTCCTATGCTATCCAAAACTACGCCGAAGCTAACGGCTATAATGTAGTAAGGTGTTTAGTGGGCCATGGAGTAGGCAAAGAAGTGCACGAAGAACCAAAAATACCAAATTATGGTGAATCAGGCACTGGCCCTATTTTAGAGCCGGGTATGGCTATCGCCATTGAACCAATGGTTACAATCGGCTCTTCTGAAGTTATTACCGATGATGACGGATGGACCGCCAGAACCGAAGACGGATCTCTGGCTGCTCATTTTGAAGTAACCGTGGCTATCACCAGAGAAGGGCGTTTAGTAATTACCAAATAAAAAAATGGGCAAATATTTAGGCATTGATTATGGAACTAAAAGGGTGGGAATAGCTGTTTCTGATGATGACAAAACTTTTTCTTTCGCCAGGCGTACTCTGGAAAATAAAGATATAGAAAGTTTAACCAGCGAGATAAAGGAAATATGCCATGAGGAAGAGGTAGAGAAAATAATTTTAGGGCTGCCAGTAAATATGAAAGGGGAAAGAACTCCCTGGACCAAAAAAGTAGAAGCTTTCTCGGTTTTTTTAAAAAATACTTTAAATATTTCAGTTGAATTTCAAGATGAGCGACTTACTTCTCAAATGAGCTATAGTTTATTCCGGGATAAAAAATCAGAGCAAAAAATGACAAAGTGTGAAATTGATGAACAATCAGCCCGAATTATTTTGCAAGATTATATTGATCGAAATAGTTTAAAATAAATGGATTATCAATTTTACATTTACGCTTTTCTGGCCGCTCTTATTTTTTCCGTATTTTTTACTTTTTTAGCCAGAAAAATTGCCTTAAAAAAACAGATAGTTGACCGTCCGGAAGAAGATCTGGGCAGAAAAATTCAAACAAAAGCAATTCCTTTGCTCGGCGGTCTAGCTGTTTTTTCCGCTTTTTTCATTACTGTTCTGATATTTAAAAACCAAATTATAAGTGATTATATTTTGCCGAAATATCTCTGGGGGATTTTTATCGGCTCCTCTCTTCTTATGTTGGGCGGTTTTTTAGATGATCGCTATAAACTCAAAGCCAAGTTTCAAATTATCTGGCCTTTTTTAGCTGTTTTGGCTGCAATTGTGGTTGGGATTGGTGTTAAATATATAACCAATCCTTTTGGTGATGTTATTTGGCTGGATAAAATTCAGTTTGATGTAATTTCCTTTGGCCAAACGGCTTATCAGATCATTCTGCTGGCCGATATTTTTGCTTTTATTTGGCTGATAGGAATGATGTATACGACTAAATTTTTAGACGGTCTAGACGGTCTTCTTTCCGGAATCACTGTTATTGGCTCGGCCGTAATCTTTTTTATGAGTCTTAGCCAGGATGTTTCCCAACCGGCCACAGCCTTAATCTGCTCAATTTTAGCCGGTTCGGCTCTCGGCTTTTTAATTTTTAACTGGCACCCGGCCAAAATATTTCTGGGGGAAGGGGGCAGTCTTTTCTGCGGCTTTATGCTTGGCATTTTAGCGATTATCTCCGGCGGAAAAATCGCCACTGCTTTATTAATAATGGGTATCCCTATCTTGGATGTTATCTGGGTAATTATCAGGCGGCTTTTTTTACAAAAAGGGAAAGTGGCCACCGCTGACCGGAAGCATCTTCATTTTCGGCTTTTGGATGTCGGTTTTTCTCATCGGGGAGCAGTAATATTTCTATACATATTAACCATTATTTTCGGTTCAACAACCCTGTTTTTTAAAGGTTTTGAAAAACTTATCAGTCTGGTGGTGCTGGCTTTCGTTATGCTGATTTTGGGGATAGTATTAGTTTTAATGTATAAAAAAAAGAGGTCTGACTGGCAGACCTCATAGGTACTGTTCTTTATTATCCTCTTTTCTTAAGGAGGTTCTGATGCATCATGTGAATGTTGGGAAAACTTCCCATTCCGATCTCGGTAGCCTGTTCTTCGGCCTCTTCCCGGCTGCACTGACAGGGAGCAGGAGACTTTGTTCTTCCCGAACATCCATTACCGTAGATCTGAAAGCCTCCGCACATTTCGCATATTTCCTCTTCGGTCGCAACAATCTTACCCATATCGAGTAAGGCACTGCTTACCTTTTTGGCATTTCTATGTCTTGCCGCATGAATTCCACTTTTCGAAGACAATGGCGATCCCCTTTCTTGCCCAACAAGTATATACAGGAGATGTTTTTCTAAGGTGCTTTTCTGCTTAAATTGTAACAAATAAATATAGCTTATAAAAGAATTTTTGTCAAGCCTTCGCCCCTTCGGAGCTTCGGCTTGCAGGCAAGCCTTCCCGCCTTCATTTTATTACGGCGGACAAGCTACTCCGCATTTAAGTATAATGGGCGGAGTTTACAGGCAAGTTATTAAAAATTAAAAAATAAATATGAAATTAATAATATTAATAATTTTCGCCATTTTTTTCGGGACTATATTTTGGGCCATCGGCGGTCATGAAATACAAGAAGAGATTCCTTTTTATTGGCAAAAAATTATCGGAAAAACAGTTACCGTAGAAATAAACGGCCATAAAATTCAGGCAGAAATAGCCAAAACATCTTCCGAAAAACAAAAAGGTCTTTCGAACAGAGAAAAGATGGAAAGAGATAGGGGTATGATATTTGTCAATGAAAAAGAAGGAATGTATTCATTTTGGATGAAAGAGGTTAATTTTCCCTTGGATATTATCTGGATAAAAGGTAATGAAATAGTTGGTATTACCGAAAGAGCGGCTATTGAACCAGGGCCTGAATATAAAAATTATTTGCCGCCTGAACCAGTGGATAAAATTTTGGAAGTATCCGGGGGTTGGGTTTTTCGTCACGGAGTGGAAATCGGCCAAAAAGTAAAATTTTCCAAGGAATTATAAGCTCTTGACCTGCCTTTGCCTTTCAGGCTTCGGCAGGTAAACTCAAATTAAACTCATTTAGTTATATTTTTGAAGTAAAGCATCTTCTTCTTGACTAAATAATATATATGCGGTATTATATTACTTATTAATAATTATTAAAAAAATATGATTGCTATAATAAAGACCGGCGGAAAACAATACAAAGTAAAAAAGGGCGATAAGCTTAAGGTTGAGAAACTAAACAAAAAAGAAGGGTCGGAAATAACGCTGAATGAAGTCCTGCTTATCTCTGAGGCCAAGAAAACCGAAATCGGCCAGCCAAAAGTAAAAAATGCCAAAGTAACTGCTAAAATTTTAAAACAAGGAAAAGCCAAAAAGATAGAGGTAATTAAGTATAAAAACAAGACTCGTTACCGCAAAAAAATCGGCCATAGGCAGAATTACACGGAACTGGAAATTATCGCGATAACCGCTTAAATTTTATAACAAAAAAAACGGAACTAAATACAGCATGAGTTTCGTTTTTTTATATTAGACTTTCTTTCTTTCTTTGAGAGCGCTCGATAAAGTTACTTCGTCCGCGTATTCAAGTTCAGTGCCCATAGCCAGACCTCTGGCCAGCTTAGTTATTTTGAGGGAAAAGGGAGAGAGAAGTTTTTTTATATGGAGAGAGGTTGATTCTCCTTCAATATCGGGATTTAAAGCGAGAATAATTTCTTTTATCCCGTCTTTTTTTACCCTCTCAAGAAGCGGGTTAATTTTTAATTTATCCGGAGTAACACCTTCAACAGGTTTTAGGAGGCCGTGAAGAACATGGTAGAGGCCGTTATATTCACCGGTTTTTTCGATGGAAATTACATCCTGGGGTTCTGCGACCACACAAATAGTTTTTTGATCGCGGCTTTTAGAACTGCAAAGGGAACAGGGATCGTTTTCTGAAAAATTTTGACACGCTTGGCATATTTTAATTTTATCCTTTAGATGTTCAATTGCAAGCCCAAGCTTTTCCAGTTCTTGTTTGGGTTGCTTAAGAAGATAAAAAACAAAACGCTCCGAAGTTTTCCCGCCAATTCCCGGAAGTTTGTTAAACTCAATTATAAGTTTTTCGATTGCTTCTGAATATTTGGGCATTTTTTACATTCCCGGCATATTAAAACCGCCCATACCTCCCATTCCCTGCATTCGGCGAGCCGCGGCCATCTGGGCTTTTTTAACAGTTTCGTTGAAACATTCTTTCAAGCCTTTTTCCAGTTCTTCTTTTTTATCGTTATCAAGGAGTTCCGGTTCAATATCGATACTTACAATTTTCTGGTTTCCGTCCATAACCATATTGATTTTGTGGTGCCAGTCACCGTTAACAGTCTCCTGGCCCAATTCATCCTGCAGTCTTTTAGCCTGATCTCTTAATTCTTTAATCTGTTTAAGTTTGCTGAACATAAATAAGTAAGTTAATTATTAACACGTTTTTAAATTATATCATAATAAAAGTATAAAAAAAAGAGAATTACACGTCCTCATTTTTAAAAAAGTTAATTAAAACGGCGCTTCTTCTAAGTGTCTTTCCAGGTTTTTAAAGGAAACGCGGCCTTCGTCAAAGAATAATTCTACTTGGCCCGTAGGTCCGTTTCTGTGTTTGGAGATTAGAATTTCTGCAATGCCTTTTTTATCTGTATCTTTTTTATACATATCTTCACGATAAATAAACATAACCACATCAGCATCTTGCTCAATGGAACCTGACTCACGCAAGTCTGATAGTTTAGGAATAGGCGGAGTTCTTGCTTCAGTAGCTCGGGAAAGTTGAGAAAGACAAAGAACGGGAACATTAAGCTCCTTGGCAATACCTTTTAAGCCTCTGGTAATTTCTGCCACTTGTTGAACCCGGCTTTCTGCTGCTGTTCGGCCTTCCATTAGTTGAAGATAATCAATAACCAAAAGCCCAAGGCCATGTTCAGTTTGAAGACGCCTTGCCTTAGTTCTTATCTCCATGACGGAAGTGATAGAAGAGTCATCAATAAAAAGAGGAGCTTCGGCCAAAACGCCCATAGCATGTCCGATTCTGGGAAAATCATCATCTTCATCACTTTCCGAGAGTTTTCCGGTTCTGAGTTTCCAAAGATCAACCCCTGCTTCCGCACAAAGCATGCGATCGACCAGTTGCTCTTTTGACATTTCCAAAGAAAAGAAACCAACCGGTATTTTCGCTTTGCAAGCGACTTGCCTGGCTATATCAAGAGCAAGAGATGTTTTACCGAGAGAAGGCCTGGCCGCTAAGACAACCAAATCGCTTTTTTGAAGGCCAGCTAGTATATTATCCAGGTCTTTAAAGCCGGTGGGAATCCCGCGGAGTTTCCCTTTTTCTTTGTGAAGTTCGTCAATCCGGTCAAAGGCTTCCGTAAGAACATTTTTAATAGGGATGAACATGTGACGGAGGTGTTTTTGGGAGACATTAAATACAGCTTGTTCTGCCCGGTCTAAAACTTCATCAATTTCTTCAGTTTCAGCAAAGCCAAGTTTAGCAATTTCAGAAGAAACACTAATTAATCTCCTTAAAGTCGATTTTTTCTGGACTATATTGGCATAATTAACAACATTAGAAGCTGTTGGTACTTTGTTAGCTAGGTCGGCTAAGTAACCCTGACCGCCGATTGTTTTGAGTTGTTTTTTTTCTTTAAGTTTATTAGAAAGAGAAAGAATATCAATCGGTTCGCGTTTTTCATAAATTGCCAGCATTGCTTCAAAAATCATTTTATGAGTGTCTTTGTAAAAGTCATCCGGTTTAACAAGATCAGCAATTTTTACGATGGCGTCTTTATCAATCAGAAGAGAACCCAAAACAGATTGTTCTGCCTCATTATTTTGAGGGGGAATCTTGCCGATCTGGATCATTTCTTCTTTATTTTTTTCTTCAGCCATTTATTTGTCCGTTTTAAGTCTAATAATCTTATCAGATTGCGCAGTACTTGCCAAGACTCTTTTTAACACCATTTTCCCTTTCTTTTCCACAAAATTGGGTATATCTTGATAAAATTAGGCTAATATGCTATTATACTCAAAGTTATGGGCGCATAGTCCCGACCCGTAGGGTCGAGGATCCACGTCCCCGCTTAAGCGGGGACGGGACTCAGTTCTTATCAAAATAAAATTGTTAGAAAAAACTATAATATTAGACGTAATATTATCTCTACGGGCGCATAGCTCAGTTGGTTAGAGCACCTGCCTTTTAAGCAGGGTGTCGGGGGTTCGAGTCCCTCTGCGCTCACCAAAAACAGACAAGTAAATTCTTGCCTGTTTTTGTTACTATGCAATTTGAAATAAATTGCTTTAATTTGTTTTACAAACAGAAAGTTGATATTAAAATTTTGTTTATAATCTTATCTGGAGTCCTTAAGAGCTAACCCCGAATTCATTTCGGGGTTTTTTTATTTTATGGTAAAATATACTAATATGATTGAAACAAAATGGTATAAATTAAGCGCCGAAGAAACCCTTAAAAAGCTTAATTCCTCTGTGCATGGCCTGACCAAGGAAGAGGTAGGAAAAAGAAAAAAAGAATACGGCAAAAATGAATTACCAAAGGAAAAGCAAATGCCTTGGCTGGCTTTGTTTTTTAATCAGTTTAAAAGTTCGTTGGTCTACATTTTGCTGTTTGCCACAGTAGTTAGCTTTCTTCTGGGTGATTATTTAGACGGATATATAATTTTAGCGGCCGTAATCGTTAATGTTGTTATCGGTTTTTTTCAGGAACGAAAAGCCCAGACAGCCCTAAAAAAACTCAAAGAAATAATTACTCTTCGGACTCTGGTTTTTCGCGGTGGTCAGGAACAACAGATTAATGTCGAAGAATTAGTGCCGGGAGATGTGATTGTCCTTTATCCGGGTGACAAAATTTCCGCTGATGCCAGGGTTATTTCCGCCAAAGACTTAAAAGTTAACGAATCAAGTCTGACCGGTGAAGCTTATCCGATAGATAAATTCAGCCAGAAAATCACCAAAGAAAAATCCTTGCCAGACCGACAAAATATGGTTTATATGGGAACCGTGGTTTCCGAGGGGAGCGCCAGGGCGGTGGTTGTTGATACCGGTCATACCACCGAATTTGGCCGAATTGCCAAGTTGGTTAAAGAAACCGTACAGGACAAAACACCTCTTCAGGTCAAACTTGCCCGTTTTTCCCGTCAGCTGGCCGTGATTATTCTGGTTCTCAGCGGTCTTTTAATGGCGGTGGGTCTTATGATGGGCCGGGAGTTTATAGAAATGTTTACTACGGCGGTGGCCATAGCCGTTTCTGCCATTCCGGAAGGTCTTCTTATTGCGGTGACCCTTATTTTAACCGTTGGAATGCAGAGAATATTAAAGCAAAATGCCTTAGTCAGAAATTTATTATCAGCTGAGACTCTTGGCTCAACAACCGTAATTTGTACCGACAAAACAGGTACTTTAACCGAAGGAAAAATGAATGTTTCCCAGATTATCACCCTGAACCATGATTTCTCCACGGAACATAATCAAACTCCTATCAATAAAGAAAGCATAGAAAGCTTTATTTTCGCCCTCAAGATCGGTATGCTTTGTAACGACGCTTTTGTGGAAAATGAAGACGAGGAATTAAAAAGCTGGAAAATAGCCGGGGGTAATCCCACGGAACGGGCTCTTTTGAATGCGGGGGTAAAGCTGGGCTTGAGAAAAAGTGAACTGGAAAAACAATACAAAAGAATAGATGAAATTCCCTTTGATTCAAAAATAAAATATATGGCTACTCTTCACCATTACACCAAAGAACAAAACATGATTCTCGTCAAAGGAGCGCCGGAAAAAATACTAGCCATGTCAAAATATGTTGATGATAACGGGAAAAAAGAGAAAATGACTCCTCAGAAAAAAAAGAAGTTTGAAAAAATGTTTGAACAGCTCTCAAACAAAGGTCTTCGCATCCTCGCTTTTTCCTACCAGAGAGTGAATAACGAATTAAGTTCTTTGGAAGAATTCGAAAAGGAAGAGGAAAAAAACTTGATTTTTGTCGGCTTTATGGCCTTGAAAGATCCTTTGCGCCCGGAAGCTAAAGAAACAATCAGACAAGTTCAACGGGCAGGTATTAAAGTAGTGATGATTACCGGTGACCATAAGCTTACGGCCCAGTCTATTGCGGAAGAACTAGGCTTGCCGGCTAAAGCCGAAAATATTCTGGAAGGCGAGGAACTTCAAGAGATGACTGAACATGATTTAAAAAATAGAGTTAGAGATATCTCGGTTTACGCCCGAGTTTCACCGGAAGACAAATTAAGAATTGTTGACGCCTGGCAGGCTAATAATGAAGTCGTAGCGATGACCGGGGACGGGGTGAATGATGCCCCGGCTCTTAAAAGCGCTAATATTGGGATTGCTCTGGGATCCGGGACAGATGTGGCAAAGGGAACAGCCGGCTTAGTTCTTCTTGATGATAATTTTAAAACTATCGCGAAAGCAGTGGAGCAAGGCCGGGTTATCTTTGATAATATTAAAAAAGTAATTCTCTATCTTCTTTCAGACAGCTTTGCCGAGATTATTATCATTGGCGGGGGGCTTATCTTGGGCTATCCCTTACCTATGCTGGCGGCTCAGATTCTCTGGGTTAATTTAGTGGATGATACTTTTCCGGCCTTGGCTATGGGGGTGGAACCGGAAGAAAAAGAAATAATGAACAAAAAGCCGGAAGGTCTGGTAAGCACTGTTTTAGATAAAGAAATGAAAGTTTTAATTGGCATAATTAGCTTGGTAAGCGGAATTTTTTGCCTGATTGTCTTCGCCTACTTTAATAATAAAACGAATGACTTAGTCTTGGCCCGTTCAATTACTTTCGTTCTGTTGGGAATGATAACTCTTTTTTACGTTTTCAGTGTTCGAAGTCTAAGACATCCAATCTGGAAAAAAAATCTATTTCGTAATAAATTTCTCATACTTGCCGTGTTAGTAAGTGCCGGACTTCAAGCAGCCGCAGTTTATGTTCCTTTTCTCCAGCGCGTATTAAGAACAACTCCTTTAAGTCTTTATCATTGGATTTTTATTATTATTGTCTGTCTCATCATAATGATAATAATTGAAATTACTAAACATTTCTTTTTTGCCAAACAAAAGAAAGAAGAAAATAAAATAGAGATAAATGAGCAAAAAACTAAATAGAATATTATTTTACTTAAGCATTTTTTCATTAGTGGTTTTATTTTTTATTGAAATATTTTCTAATTATGACACCACTACCAGACAGATAGCTCTTTCTTTAACCTGTGCAGCCGTCATTATTATCCTACTTATTATCTTTAGAGTAGTTAGATCAAAGCTAAATATTGAACTGCCTTTTTATGTTGCTTGGGTGGCGGCTGTAGGAGTTTGGTTTGACGCCCTTGGCAATTTTGCCGGTCTTTATGGAAAGATTATCTGGTGGGACAAACTTTCTCATGCCGTGGGTTCCGGGGCTATGGCCATTGCCTTGTTTGTTATTTTTTACGAATTGAATAAACAAGGAAAAATAAAACTAGGCCGTTTTAATCTTTCTCTTTACATTGTTTCTTTGACTACTTTTCTTTCGGCTGTTTATGAAGTGACAGAATATCTGGGTGACCTATGGTCTGAATCTATGAGAGTTACTGATTTATATGATACCTGTGATGATTTGATGTGGAATATTATCGCGACTGTGATTATCGTCCTAATTCTGAACATAATAAAAAAGCCCGATAATAATTTACCGGGCGCGAATAGCTCTTAAGGCCTATTTGCCAATGGCGACGTATTCTGGTCCACATTCTTTGTGGACTTTTTCGTTGGCTTCGATCAGGCTTTTGGCCCTTACGTTTGACATTTTTGGGGGATTACAGTTTTCGCAGCCACCCCTTCTTTGAACCTCAAAATCCCTCTCTTTTTCCATCATCCCTCCTCGATAAAATGAACCGCTATTTCCCCATTTTAGCGGAAAAACGAGGTTGATGTCAATGTAGGATATTTTTGACTAAACTTCAAAAAATAGTTATAATAAAAACATTATAATTATGCTTTAGGGGGCGTTAAACCGCTTAAAATGCCTTATATTTCAGAAATTCAAAAACATTTAGGAAAAGAAGTGCTTCTCAAGGGATGGATTTTCAATGTCCGCTCCTCTGGAAGCATCTTTTTTTTACAATTCAGGGATGGAACCGGAGAAATACAGGCAATTATCTCCAAAAATGATATTTCAGAGGAAATGTTTAAAAAATGTGAAAATTTGGGTATAGAATCTTCAGTAGAAATAAAAGGTCAGGTGGTTAAGGAAAAAAAATCACCCTCCGGCTTTGAACTTCATGTTACTGGCCTAAAAGTTATTCAAGCGGTTCAGAATTACCCAATTGCCAAGAAAGAACACGGTCCGGAATTTCTGATGAACAACCGCCATCTTTGGCTCCGTTCTTCCCGTCAAAGAGCTATTTTAAAGATCCGCGACGGGGTTATCTGGTCAGCAAGAAAGTTTTTTAAAGACGAAGGTTTTGTTTTAACTGATTCGCCGATTTTAACCCCTACTGCCTGTGAAGGAACGACTACTCTTTTTAAAACCAAATATTTTGAAGAAAATGCTTACCTGGCTCAGTCAGGCCAGCTTTATATTGAGGCAACGGCCGCTGCTTTAGGTAAGGTGTATGACTTTGGCCCTACTTTTCGGGCCGAGAAATCAAAAACCCGAAGGCACTTGATGGAATTTTGGATGCTGGATGCGGAAGCTGCTTTTGTAGAACATGAAGAAAATCTGGAAATTCAGGAAAATATGATCAGCGCCATTTTTAAATATATTTTAGAAAATCATAAGAAAGATTTAGAAGTTTTAGAAAGAGACGTTAAACCGCTCGAAAAAATTACTGCTCCTTTTTATCGCAAGAAGTATGAAGAAGTAATAAAAGATTTAAATAAAAAAGGATTTAAAATGAAGTTCGGCGATGATTTTGGAGCCGAACATGAAACGGCTATTTCCGAAGATCTGGACAAACCAGTTTTTGTTACTCACTGGCCAAAAGAAACCAAGCCATTTTATATGAAGCAGGATCCAAAAAATAAAAAATTAGTCTTGAATGCGGATTGTATTGCCCCGGAGGGCTTTGGTGAAATTATTGGCGGGTCCCAACGGGAAGATGATTATGAAATCTTAAAAAAGAATATGGAAAAAGCCAAAATCCCCATTGATGACTACCAGTGGTATCTGGACTTAAGAAAATACGGCACTTTCCCTCATTCGGGATTTGGTTTGGGAATAGAAAGAACGGTGGCCTGGATTTCCGGACTTAAACATATTCGGGAAACTATTCCTTTTCCCAGAATGCTTAACCGATTAAGACCCTAAAATTATGGAAGAAGAAAATTTTAATCAACCAACAGAAAAAAGAAGAAGCAGTAAATTAATAATTCTTATAGTTATTTTGACTATTCTGGTAGCCGGGGCTTTTGGTTGGTACTTTTTTATTTTAGAAAAAAATTCTGAAAGTGATACGAGCAGTAGCCAGGATTTGAATACTAATTCAGAAGTAGAACAGTTAACATATACTTCTGAAGATTATGGTTATTTACTAAAATACCCTTCGGACTGGGAATACACTGATGATGCCGAAGGAAATCCGGCCATGTTTTACGACCCGACCGGTTTAGCCCAAATCATTGAGGGGACAGAGCTTTTACAGGGAACCAAAATGGAAATTTATGTTTCGGAAGACATAGAAATGACTTTGGATGAGATGGTAAAAGAAAGGGATATAGAGTTTGAAATCTTGAGTGAGGAAGAAATTGAAGTGGGTAAGGTAAAGGCAATCCGAAGAATAGTCAATGGCATGGGTTATATGAATGTGACTTATGTCGTTAACGAAAATAATTTTTACTCTATTATTCAATATATTCCTCAGGAAAAATACCGGTCAATATACACTGGGTATTATGATTCTATCTTAGAGAGTTTTGAGTTTATTAATTAATGATTACACTATGAATCAAAAAGGACTCACCCAAATATTAACCCTCGGCTTGATTGCGGCCCTGCTTATTGCCGGAATTAGCTTTGGGTATGTGAAGTATTTTAAAAATGAAAATGAGAATGAAAGCAGCAACACTAATACAGTGGTTGAGGTTAACGAAAACGAAAATACGAATCTAAACACTAATTCTTCAGTCAACACTAACACTTCGGTTATAGAAACCGCCTGTTCAGACGGCTGGTCTACTTATACTAATGAGAATTATGGTTATAGTGTAATGTATCCTCCGACGGGCACTCTAAGTTTTTTAGAAGAAAATTCTTTTAGTCTTTCCATGGAAGAGCAAGCGGCCGGGATAACTTTTGCCGAGAAGTTTGCCGAATACGGAACGAATTTATGCGTTTCTATTAAACTAAATGATTCTGCTTATGTCACGATTGCTGCGCCTGAAAATGCTGAGGCCGGGGTAATCTGCCATCGGTCAGGAGTTGGCGTTTATATTGAGAATATCGAGCGTACGGATTCGTTGATTATCGATGGAGCAAATTATACCGGCACGGGTGATATTTATATTTCTGAAGATCCCTCGACTGGTGTGGCCGGCACTACTCTTATGTATCATAACGAAACAAACCATGTCACTTTGAGTGACAGTACCAGTATCGAATACGGCTCTACTCCAGCCGAAGATATTTTATATACCGAATATGAATCGCTTCGTGACATTCTGATTTGTATTATGGAATCATATAGCTCGACCTAATAAATTATTAAATAATAAATTTATGAACCAAAAAGGCACAAAACAAATTCCTCTCTTAATCATTATCGCCGTGGTTTTGATTGGGGCAATAGTCTATGGCTATTTCTTTTATAACAAAGACGAAGAGGCGTCAAAGAATACAAATACAGGGGAAAAGAATGCCAATATTACTGTAACCAATACAAATAAAAACGCAAATTTAAACACTAATGTCAGCGTGAATGAGAATGTAAATGTGAGTTCAAACACAAATGCTACGATTAACACGAATACCAATACCCCAATACCAGTTCCGGAGGTAGAAGAAATAGTGGTCGATAATACTTATACAAATAGTGAATGTGGGTATTCATTGACCTTGCCTGATGGCTGGTATGCTTATGACCAAACGAACGGAGTATTATTCCTGATGTCGGCAACTTTGCCGTCAGTTGGTGCGACCGAAGGTTACGCCTACGGCACCCAGTTTTCTATCGCTTGCGGCGATATATCTGAGGCTGGCGCTATAACATCGACCGAGTATCTAGATGCGATGATCGGTAACCTTGATGCTTATGACAATCCGATCGTCAGGCAAAACGTGGTCCGCAACGGGCTAAATATGGTCAGGTTTACGATGTCGGCAGCCGGTGCCGACGGAACGATTCTTAATTATTATTATTTCAATGGCACTACCTATTATGATCTGTCACATTTTTCGTATGACCAGGCAACAACAGCATCGCAGGATTTTGAAGCTGTCTTGAACACTTTTAGTATTACACCATAAAAATATGAACCAAAAAGGATTTAATTTAATTCTGTTGATTATCATCATTGCTGTGGTTGTAATTGGAGGGGGAGCATACTTGTACTTTTATTATTTGCCGGACAAAGAAGTGAGTGAAAATACGAATACATTAGTAAATAATGCCAATGTTAATGATAATACTAATGCTAATTTGAACGTTAATACAAACGAAAATAATAATTTAAACACAGATTTAAGTAGTAATTGTAATATTTCACTCCCTTCAGTGCTTGAGCCATTAACTACTTGGAATACGGAATGGCGCAGCGATCCAATATATTTGACTACTATACCTTCTTCTGTTAATGAAGCTCTGGAGGCTTGCGAAGAAAAAGAACATTTATCATCCCGTAATTATTGTTTTTTAGAAATTGCGACCGCTTTTCGTAATCCCTTATATTGCGAAAAAATAAATCAAAATGTACTTGAAGAAGAAACAGGGAGTAATACTAACGGTTATCAAGTTGAAGATATAGCTTATGAGGTAGGTTTAACTACTCCCCAAGAAGACGCAATTGAATGTATTGAGAATTTTATGAAAGAGTATGGTATTTATGACTGCCAGATTCATGAAAGCGATCAGTTTAAAGACTATTGTTATTATAATGCGGCCGTTTCAGTATATTTGCCTGAAGAAAGAAATCTAAACTGCTGCCTAATTAAAGACACATCTCTGAATGAGAGGTGTGTAGAAGTGGCAGAGGGCTGGACTGAACTTGAGGAGCAATTTGGTGAAATAGAAGAAGATTTAAACAGTCTGGAAGTAGCCTATAATTATATTATAAAGCTTACTTGTTATGCTAAAGATCACCCGGAAATATTAAATAAATTTCCAGCCGGAGATATCAGGGAAGAAATAAGAGAAGATTCAGAAAATTATACTGATTGTGAGGTATTAAGTTCTGAAGAAATTGAGAAATTATTAACTTACGTAAATACTGACTCAGACAATGACGGTCTCAATCTATTATTGGAAAGTTTATATCTTATTGATGACACGAATACCGATACAGACGGCGACGGCTATGATGATTTAACGGAAGTCATTAATGGCTATAATCCAAACGGAGAAGGTGAATTATAGATTAATATAAATTCTATGAATCAAAAAGGAATAACAAATATATTAGGATTAGGAATTGTATTAGCGATTGTAATTCTTGGATTTTCTTTGGGGTATGTTTATTTAAAACCAGAAGAAAAGACAAATAGCAATGTAAATATAAAAATAAATACTAATACCACAACTAATACAAATTCAGCGTCCTTAGTGCCAGTCGATACGGTGGCTGAAGCCCATACAAATTTTGGCTTAAATATTTTAAAAGAACTTTATAATAGTGATAAAACCGAAAATATATTTATTTCCCCGACCAGCATTGCTCTGGCTCTTTCCATGGTTTATAATGGGAGCGACGGAGAAACAAAAACTGAAATAGCCGAAGCCCTTGAGGTCTCCGGTATTTCTCTTGAAGAACTAAATCAACAGAGCCAAAGCCTTATTACTCAATATTCAAATATTGATCCGAAAGTTGAAATAGCGATTGCCAACTCAATCTGGACTCGTGAAGGTTTTAACCCAAAATCAAGTTTTATAAACCTTTTAGAAAACTGGTATCTTGCCCAAGTTAAGGCCCTTGATTTTGACAAAGAAGAAGCGGTTGATGAAATTAATGAATGGGTAAAAAATAATACCCAGGAAAAAATCGAAAGTATTGTTGATTACCCTATTTCCTCAGATGTAATAATGTATCTTATCAACGCCACATATTTTAAAGGAACTTGGACAAATGAATTTGACCCGGAAGATAATAAAGAACGTATCTTTACTAATGGCGATAGCTCACAGGAAGATCACATTATGATGTATCGTCACGACAATTTTTCATATCTGGAAAATGACGACTTTCAGGCCATTAGTCTGACTTATGGAGAAAACGAACGCTTAAGTATGTATGTTTTTTTACCAAAAGGTGAACTTGAATTATTTATGGCTAAATTGAATTCCGAAAATTGGAATAATTGGTTAACAAATTTTCAAAGCGAAAAAGGGACCATATATTTGCCAAAGTTAAAACTTGAGTACGAAAAAAGTCTTAATGAATATTTAAAAGCGCTGGGCATGAATTCAGCTTTTAAAGAATCGGCAGATTTTTCAGAGATTGCCCCTAATATTTTCATCAGTGATGTAAAACATAAAACATTTGTTGATGTAAATGAAGAAGGGACTGAAGCAGCCGCAGTGACGAGTGTTGAAACGGAACTTACTTCGGTAGGAAATCCAGAAGAGACTTTTTATATGGAAGTTAATAAACCCTATTTCTTTGTTATTCGGGACAACGATAATGGAGAAAATCTTTTTACCGGAATAATAAATAATCCAGAAATTTAAAAAACATATAAAAAAAATCCTTTCTACTTTCCAATTCACGGAATAAGATTATAAATTATTAATTATTATGGACAGAATTTTTACGACCGAAACATTAAATCAAATAGACAAAAAAGTTAAATTAGCCGGATTTGTTCAGAGTATCCGGAAAATGGGCTCAATTGTTTTTGTTGATTTACGCGATAAAGAAGCGATAATCCAGGTCGTTTTTGACAAAGGTTTTAAGGAAGCAAAAGACTTAAAACCAGAATATGTAATTGAACTGGAGGGTAAGATAGTCAAGCGAAGCGAAAATAATATTAATCCAGAAATTGCTACTGGCGAAGTAGAGGTGCAGGCGACCTCGCTCAAAGTATTATCCAGGGCCGAAACTCCGCCTTTTGAAATCGAAAACGAAGACCGGCAGGCAAATGAAGAATTGCGGCTCAAGTATCGTTATCTTGATTTACGCCATGAACGAATGAAAAAGAATATTATTTTAAGACACAAGGTAACTAAGTTTATTCGCGATTGGTTGACCACCAGCGGTTTTACGGAAATCGAAACTCCGCTTTTAACCAAAGGAACACCGGAAGGGGCCAGGGAATACATTGTTCCTTCCAGGAATTTTCCAGGCGAGTTTTATGTTCTTCCCCAGAGTCCGCAACAGTTTAAACAACTACTGATGGTGGCCGGCTTTGAAAAATATTTCCAAATTGCCCGGTGCTTTCGGGATGAAGATGCCAGGGGGGACCGGCAAGCTGAATTTACCCAACTTGACTTGGAGATGTCTTATGTAGAACAGGAGGATATTTTGAAGCTGACCGAGGAATTATTTATTGACCTGGTAAAAAATGTTTGTCCAGATAAAAAAATCTCAAAACTTCCTTTTCCGCGGCTCACTTATGACGAAGCAATTAAAAAATATAAGAGTGACAAGCCTGATTTAAGAAAGGATAAAAAAGATAATAATGAACTGGCCTTTTGCTGGATTATTGATCCCCCTCTTTTTGAAAAATCAGAAACTCAAAATAAGTATGTTTCCGTCCATCACCCTTTTACAGCGCCAAAGGAAAGCGACGAAAACAAGCTGGATAAAGACCCTCTTAAAGTAAAAGGGCTCTCTTACGATTTGGTTTTAAACGGTTTTGAAATCGGGGGTGGGAGCATAAGAATCCATGACCAAAAAATACAACGGATGATATTTGAGATTTTGGGCCTTTCTGATGAAGAAATTAAAAAAAGGTTCGGCCATATTCTGGAAGCCTTTAAATACGGAGTTCCTCCGCACGGAGGTATCGCTCCTGGTATTGACCGGATTGTAATGATCTTGGCCGGAGAACCCAATATCCGGGAAGTGATTGCTTTTCCTAAAACTGCTGAAGCCAGGGATTTGACAATGGGGGCACCGTCAGAACTGCCGGAAGAACAGTTAGGAGAAGCTAATATAAAAATTAATAAAAATGAAAATCTCTAAACTCCAGAAATTTATTTTAGTTACGGCCTATACCAATCGAGCCAAAAAAATCACCCGTCGGGGCTTCGACAAATTTTATAAAGACCAGAAGAAAAAACCGAAAAAAGATGATGTAAAAAATATTATTACCAAATCTATTGAAAGGCTGATTGACAAGGAAATGCTTATCGGTTACGGACGCCGAACCCCTCATAAATGGTTTATTAACGACATCCAGTTAACGGTTAAAGGAAGAAAGACGGCAAAAAAAATGCTTGGGGAACAGCAAAAACTACCTTTTAAAAAAATTAATAAAAAATAATTATGACTGACCATTTTATCTCTCCCATAAGCGAGGAGGAAAAGGAGGAGAAGGCTAAGCTAGAGCAAAAAAAGAAAAAGAAACCAAAAAATGAATTTTCTGCCTGGGGCATTTTCTTTGGAATATTGCTATTCGCCGTTTTATTAACCATGTGGGAGCTGGGATTTAGTGATTTGCCTAAGTTTTTCAGTCCTTATTATGATGTCTGCCGGAATGCCAGCCCAATTATTATCCAGCAGCAGTGTAACATGAAGCAGTTCGACATAGTTAACCTCCTTTTACATATTAGTCTTCTGATTCCTTTGTTGCTTGTGGCGGTATCTGTTTCTTACGCTAATTCCGGCAAAAAAATGCAAAGTCATAATAAAATAGTTCTAGTCGCTTATTTATTTTCCGTTTTAATTCTCTCTATTCATTTATTTATTGAATTTGCCAGATATCTTTTTGAATATTATCGAGAGGTTGGCGATTATGTGATTCTAACCTGTATTGCCCTTGCTTTTATTGGTTTTATTATTTATCTTCAAAAAAGGTTTAATCGGCCTAAAGAAGTTTAATCATTAAATTAAAAAAAATGTCTATTCCCGCCAAAATTAAAAATTACCTGACCAAAAATAAACTTAAGTTTGAAATTATTAAGCACAAAACTGTTTTTACCGCTTATGACTTGGCTCAGACTACCCAGTTAAAATTAAATCAGATTGGCAAAACACTTTTTGTTAAAGCAGATAAGGATTATTATCTTATTCTCTTGCCCGGAAACAGAAGGCTTAATATTCCCAAGCTCAAAAAAATTCTAAAAGCTAAAAAGGTCAGCATAGTCAAAGAAAAAGAAATGGCTAAAGAGCTGAAAATTAAACCAGGGGCGATCACTCCTTTTGGTAGCTTATATAAAGTCGGGGTGGTAGTTGATAATTCTCTGACCAAAGTAACAGACGCTCTTTTTGGAGCGGGCAGCTTCACAGAGAGTTTAAGGATAAAACTTAAGGACTATTTGAAAATGGAAGAGCCGGTCAAAGGCGATATTGGTGAAAACGCCGGCCTTAAAATCCAGAAAAACCCGGCTGCCTCTAAGAAAAAAAAGGTAAAAAGCAAAAAAAAATAATCTAAATACTTCCGCAGGCCGGCAGTTTTCTGCCGGCCTTTAGTGAATTTATGTACAAAATTAAAGTTGAAAAATTTGAAGGCCCTCTTGATCTGCTTTTAAGTTTAATTGAAAAAGAAAAGTTGGATATTACCCAGGTCTCTTTGGCAGGCGTTACAGAGCAGTATATTCACTTTATTGAAGAATCAGAGTCGATCTCTCCGGAAGAGCTGGCTGATTTTTTGGTTATTGCCGCCAAACTTCTTCTTATTAAGTCAAAAATTCTCCTTCCTTATCTTCAACAAGGAGAAGAAGAGGACTCTGGTCTTGAACTTGAACAGCAGCTTAAGATGTATAAACTTTTTGTGGAAGCTACGGCCAATGTAGAAAGATTATTAAAAAAAAGGAAATTTTCCTATTTTCGTGAATCAAGTAAAATGTTTGAAGCAATTTTTATTCCCCCGAAAAATATTAAAAAGAGCGATTTACGGAATGTATTTTACGCCATTATTAAAGGGATTGAGCCGGTTATTACTTTTATAAAACGAGCGGTTAGAAAATCTATTTCTCTAAGGGAAAAAATATTTCATATAAAAGAAATTTTAATGAAAGCCGAAGAAAGTAATTTTAATGAACTACTTTCCCAGGCAAAATCCAAAACAGAAATTATTATCACTTTTTTGGCGCTCTTGGAGCTGGTTAAACAGCGGGATATCGCTGTGATGCAGGATGATATGTTTTCTGATATTACTATAAAAAAAATTAACGAATATAAAAAATGAGTATAAAATCAAAAATAGAAAGCTTGCTCTTTGTCTCTATTAATCCTCTTTCTACCAAAAAAATTGCCAGTTTGCTCAAAAGCGATCCGGATAAAGTAAAAACCGCTCTTTATGAACTTGGAGATGATTTAAAAAACCAGGAAAAGGGAATTCACCTTATGTCTGTCGGGCAGAGCTGGCAGCTGGCCACCAACCCTGATAATTCTTCTTTGATAAAAGAATATTTAAAAGATGAACAAAAAGGGGAGTTATCCCGCCCCTCACTTGAAACTCTTACTATAATTGCTTATCGCGGCCCGATAGCCAAGTCTGAGCTTGATATTATACGGGGGGTCAATTGTTCTCTTATTTTAAGAAATTTAATGATAAAAGGTTTAATTGAAGCCAGGGAAGATAAAGCAAAAATGCAGACTTTTTATCAAGTAACTTTTGATTTTTTAAAATTTCTCGGCCTTTCTAGGGTAGAAGATTTACCTGAGTTTAAAGAATTAAATAATGATGAAAACCTAGCCAAACTACTTCACCCGGAAATGAACGAAGAAGAGGAAAAAAACGACGAAAAAGAACAAAATGAAGGTTAATTTTTATTTACAATTAGGTAAAAATATAGTATGTTAAATGTAGATTATGCCGGTATTTTTAGTAATTTTTCTCCGGAATTTGTAACTGTTTTAGTGGCCATGATTCCTATTGCTGAGCTGAGAGTATCCCTTCCTTTGGCCCTGGGTACTTATGACTTATCCCTCTTTTCGGCTTTTTTCTATTCGTTCATTGGCAACATGATTCCCGTTTTCTTTATCCTCTGGTTTTTAGAACCCGTTTCTAATTTTCTTATTAAACATTCCCGTTTCTTCCGCAAATTTTTTGACTGGCTTTTTGAAAGAACCCGTCGCCGCTTCAAAAAGAGTTCTAAGCGCTATGGGGTATTAATTGCCTTGATGTTGTTTGTTGCTATTCCCTTGCCGGTCACCGGTGCTTGGACCGGCTCGGTTGCCGCTTTTCTTTTTGGTGTGTCTTATCGCAAGGCCATTCTAGCCATTGCTCTGGGCGTAATAGTAGCGGGGATAATTGTCAGTTCAGTTTATTTTGGAACAATAAGTCTAATATAAATATTTAATGGCAAAAAAGAAAATCGCGCCCAGCGCGAAAAAAGCCAAAAAATTTGAACCGATTATTGTCGGCAACTGGAAAATGAATCTTTTTTATCAGGAAACAGAAGATTTGATTGCCGGTCTTAAGGAGAATTTAAAAGTATTTCGTAAAGACGCCACCATTATCGTTTGCCCTTCTTTTCCTTATCTTGATCGGGCGCATGAACTTTTAATCGCTTCTAAAATAAAATTGGGAGCCCAGGATGTTTTTTGGGAGAAAGACGGTAACTTTACCGGCGAAGTTTCTGTTAAAATGCTAAAAGAACTTGGCTGCCAATACGTTATCATTGGTCATTCCGAAAGAAGGGGATTCCTTGGTGAAACAGATGAAATGATTGACCGGAAAGCAGTTAGTGCCTTACGCAGCAAACTCACTCCCATTATCTGTGTCGGAGAAACCAAGGAAGAAAGAAGACAGGGCATTCATTATATGATTATTCATGACCAGGTTAAAAAAGCTCTTCGCTATGTCAATCCGGTATTTCAAAATGAAAGATTAATTATCGCCTATGAACCTGTCTGGTCGATTTATCCGGGCCAGCCCTGCGAACCAAACCAGGCCAAAGAGTTCGCTATGGTGATTCATCAGGCCCTTATAGATTTATATCCTCACGAAGTGGTTGAAAAAAGTTTCCGAGTTATCTATGGCGGAAGTATTAATGAAAAAAACGTCTTAGATTATGTAGATGGTGAGCATTTTTCCGGAGTTTTAGTCGGCAACGCTTCTTTAGATGCAGATAGCTTTACTAAAATAATAAAAAAGTTTTAACCCCCATGCTTGTCTTATTAAAAGATTTAGTGGAAAACGCTCAGAAGCATAAATATGCGGTGGGCGCTTTTAACACATCCAATCTTGAAGTTACCTTAGGTATTGTTCAGGCCGCGGTTGAAAGTCAGGCTCCGATAATAATTCAGGTTTCAGAATCAGCGATTAAATACGCCGGCCTAAAACCAATTACCCACATTGTGGAAACAATCGCCAAAAATGAAGCCGTTAATATTCCGGTTGCTCTTCATCTTGATCATGGCAAAAGTTTTCGCTCGGTAGCCGAATGCATTGAAGCTGGTTTTTCCTCAATAATGATTGATGCTTCGAATGTTCCTTTTGACGAAAATGTGGCGATTACCAAGCAATCAGTTGATTACGCTCATAAATATGGTGTCTGGGCCCAGGGAGAACTCGGCCAAATAAGTGGTTCAGAAGATTCGGTGGTAGTTGAGGATAAAGACGCTTTTTTAACAGATCCCGAAGAAGCAAAACGGTTTGTTAAAGAAACCAAAGTTGATACGCTGGCTGTTTCCGTCGGTAATGTTCACGGTATTAATAAACTTCGTAAGGGAGTGCCAAAAATTAATCAGCAGCGCCTTAAGGAGATACACGCCGTAATTCCCGATATGCCTTTAGTTTTACACGGTGCCTCGGGTTTGCCTGAAAATGACATAGTAGAAGCGATTAATAACGGCATTAGAATTATTAATATCGACACTGAATTGCGGCTGGCTTTTACTGAAAAAATAAGAGAAACTGTAAAAAAGGATAGAGATGAATATGATCCAAGAAAAATTCTCCAACCCTCGATAGACGCGGTTAAAAAAATAGTTGCTCATAAGATTGAAATATTTCAGTCGAAAAATAAAGCAAAAGATTTTCAATAATTAATTTAATAATATGACCAAAAAAATAGCAATCAATGGCTTTGGCAGGATTGGCCGGACAACTTTCAAAATACTTTTTGAAAAAAAAGGAGTGGAGATAGTAGCGGTCAATGATTTAACTGATGTCAAAACTCTGGCTCATCTTTTAAAATATGATTCTACTTACGGCATATATAATCATGAAGTGAATTATGACCATGAAAATATTATTATTGATAATAAAAAAGTAAAAGTATTATCAGAAAAAGATCCTGGTAAACTGCCTTGGCAGGGAATGGAGATTGAGGCTGTAATTGAATCAACCGGTTTATTTCAAGAATACGAAAAAGCCAAGATGCATTTGGAAGCCGGAGCAAAAAAAGTGGTTATCTCTGCCCCTTCGCCTAGTGAAAATATAAAAACAATAGTTTTGGGCGTAAATGAAGATCAGTATGAAAAAGATAAAGATTTGATTATTTCAAACGCCTCTTGCACCACTAATTGTTTGGCCCCGGTTGTCAGTGTATTGCACAAAGCGTTAACTATTGAAAAAGGGTTAATGACTACTGTGCACAGTTATACCAATGATCAGAAACTTCATGACTTGCCTCATAAAGATTTGAGAAGAGCAAGAGCCGCCGCTGTTAATATTATCCCTACTACCACAGGGGCTGCTAAGACGGTGACTAAGGTTATTCCAGAACTAGAGGGCAAATTAGACGGAATGGCTTTTCGGGTCCCTACAGCGGTAGTTTCAATAGTAGATTTTGTGTGTAAAGTATCAAAGGAAACAAATAAAGAAGAGGTTGATAAAATATTCATTGAAGCTTCAAAAGAAAAAAGATTAAAAGGCATACTGGGTGTTTCCAACGAAGAACTTGTTTCCATTGATTATAAAGGCAACCCCTTTTCCGCAATTGTCGATCTGCCTTTAACTATAGTAACTGGAAATAATCTCATTAAAGTAGTGGCTTGGTATGATAATGAGTGGGGGTATGCGGCCCGTTTGGCAGAACTGACAGAATTAGTTTTAAAGAATTAATAAAAATAAATATCGAAAGGAGGTGAATTACCTTGATGAAATTTAACAACAAAGTATTGGGAGAAAGTCTTTGGTGGTTTGGTATTGTTTGCGCTGTTTTTGGCGTTGTCACCGAAATTTCCGGACAACAAGTTTATCTTTCTTCTTATTTTTATCTTGAAATGGCAGTGGTCGCCTTTTTAGCCGGAATTTATGTGGTTCATAAGAGATAAATAAATAAAATGATTTTTTTCATTTTTTAGCTGCTTAGGTTCTTTTGATGTTTTTTTAAGTTAGCCACTGATATTGACTTATTTTTTGTCTTCAGTAAGATTCTATAAGTAAAGAAAAGACAGAAATTTTCCGTATCTTTAGCAATCGTCGCCCATCCCTTAGGATGTGATTCGGGGTCGGAGTTTCGGCGAATATTTTTAAAGAGTTTATTGTAAATTATTTGCCGCCTTCGTCTAGCCCGGTCCAGGACGTATCCCTCTCACGGATGAAACACGGGTTCAAATCCCGTAGGCGGTACCACGCCTTCGCCCTTCGACTTCGCTCAGGGCTACGGCGTGCAAGCGTTTTAAAAGCATAAGATAAAAATTAATTTACCCCTAGCTTTAGCATAAAAGGGTGTGTGAACGTTAAATTAATAAATACCAAGTTCTTGTTTTACTGTTAGATTTAAAGTATAATATATTTGTAATTAATTAATTGGAATATATGAAAAAATACATAATTTATGGCGGTATAATTGTGGTTGTAGTAGGAGGTTTTTTGTCAGTATTTTATTTTTACCCGGATCTTTTTAATTTTGGAGATGGGGATGAGGAAGCGATAAGCAGTAATGATAATGCAAACACAAATACGACTAATATAAACACCAGCCCAAGTATTAATCTTAATCTAAGCGTAAGAACAGGTGAAACAGAAGTGAATAAATCAATTACTTATCAGGACATTATTTTTAAGGTAATGACCGCTGACAAAAAAGATAACTTTGAAAGTTTAACTGCAGAAGAAGACAAAACTTTTATAATTTTATATCTCGATAAAATTAACGAAAAAACAGCCCCTGAGATTTTGCCTGTGGTTAAAAACGATGTAAATCTTAAAAGTAATGAAAATGAGTATTCTGTTAAAACAATGAATATCGCCGGAGCTAACTCGGCTGATTATGCGACCAGTTATTTTATTTTTGAAGTGAATAAAGATGAGGGCGAATTTACCCTCAATTTTGGGGCAGGGGATAGTTTACAGACCATGGAGATAGGTTTATAATTAATTTTTATCAAAACTATCCTCTTAATAATGGATAGTTTTAATATTATTTGAATATGAAAATCGGGATTGTTACCCAGAGTTATTACCCAATTAAAGGTGGGGTGGCCGAGCACGTCGATGCTCTTTACTCGGAAATGGAAAAAAGAGGCCACGAGGTGGTTATTGTAACTGGTAATTTTACCGGCTTTGATGATAATTACGGCCGTAATGTTATAAGGATTGGGCGCGATCTGACTGTTCTTACTAACGGCGCTTTTAGTAATGTTACCGTTGGTCTCCAGTTTAAAGAACAGATAAGAAAAATTGAAGAAAAAGAAAAGTTTGATATTGTTCATATTCATCAGCCTATTGATCCGGTTTTACCCCTGTTTTGCACTAAATACTTTAAAGCCCCCAAGATTGGCACTTTTCATACTTACGCTGAGAGTAATTTTTGGCTTTCAAGTCTCAATAATAAAGCCATGGCCTATTTTAAAAGACTTGATGGCTTGATTGCCGTGTCTGAACCAGCTAAAGAATATATTACTCGTTTTTTTCCTGGCGAATACAAGGTGATTCCCAATGGTATAGACACAAAGCGCTTTTCTCCGGAAGTTAAACCTTTTGAAGAATATGAAAACAGCAAAGACTTTAACATTCTTTTCCTGGGTCGGATGGATCCGAGAAAAGGTTTTAAGTATATGCTTCGGGCCTTTCCCTTGATTTATCAAAAGTTAACAGACGTCCGTTTGATAGTAGTCGGTAATGGGATTTTGAGGCACTGGTATAATTTGTCTCTTCCCTCAATATTGCGTTCCCGGGTAGATTATAGGGGTTTTGTTCCTCATGACCATGTCCCTAGCTATTATGCCGCTTGCGATGTTTTTTGCTCACCGGCGACTATGGGTGAGAGTTTTGGTATTGTTCTTCTGGAGGCTATGTCGTCTGGAAAAGCAGTTGTTGCTTCTGATATCACCGGTTATAATTCAATAGTAGAGAACAATAAAGAAGGTATTCTGGTTAAGAAAAAAGATCCTTTAGCCATTGCCGAGGCAATAATAAGTTTAGCTAAGGATAAAAAAAAGAGAGAAAAAATGGGCCAGCTCGGCCGTGAAAAAGCCCTTAATTTTGACTGGCATAAAGTTGCTGACGAAATAGAAGAGTATTATTTTGAAGTAATAAAAAAGAAAAAAAGTTGATGATAAATAGTAAAAAGATAATTAAGTATTTTATTTGGGGCATTACTTCTGTATTGCTCCTTTTTGGAGTGGCCGTTATTTTTATAACTCTTGTTTTAGAGCCCAACCCGAACTTAGCTCTGGAAAAATCAGGAGAAAGAACGAAAGTAAATTCGGCAATTACAATTAATTTTCTTTGGCCGGTTGACCGTGAAGCAGAAATTGAAATTTTTCCGGAAGTTTTTGGTTCTATTACTTATGAAAACAAAGTAATTAAGGACCACCTGGTCCGGACTATCAAGTTTACTCCCGAACTTAACTGGTGGCCGAATACCCAATACACTCTTACTCTTTCTAATGTAAAAAGCGCTTTGCCTACTTTAAACAAAGCCAAAACATATTCCTTTACATTTTTAACGGAAAAGAGCCCGGAAGTTGCCTCTATTTCCCCTGATAGCGAAGAGGAAATTCTGGCTGATACATTTTTTGTGATTAATTTAGATAAAGCAAATAACAATCTTTCAAAGTATAGTTTTTCTCTTTCTCCGGCTATAGATTTTGTTACCCAGCTTAGTGAGGACAAAAAATCCTATACACTTATTCCAGATAAATCTCTTTCTCAAGGATCAGAGTATGATTTAAAGGTGATTAAAAAAGACATTCGTCTCTATTTCGGATCAGACGAAGTGGCTTTTCAAGATTCAGAAGAAAAAACATGGCAGAAAAAATTTACAGTTAGAAAAGCCCCTTATATTGATTCGTTTTCACCGGAAGGAATAAATGTTGAGTTAACAGAAAAAATTAAGATTATTTTTAGCGAAGAGATTAAAACAAATTCTTTTTTAGAAAAAATAACTATTAATCCGGATATCACCGGCCAATGGCAAGCAGAAGATAGTAAGACTTATATTTTTACACCAGAACAGGAAATGACAAAAGATACTTCTTATACGGTTAGTCTTACAGAGGGAGTAAAAAGTTTAGCTGGAGGATATTTCGAAGAAGCGGCTACTTACAGTTTTTCCACCAAAGGACCGGTTAAAATGGTCAGTTCTTCTCCTTTAGCCGGAGATACGGGAATAAGTATTGATAGCCCAATTAGAATTGACTTTAATGGTACTGTCGATCATGCGTCAGCGGAAAGTAAGTTTTCTATTTCCCCTTCAAAAGAAGGCAATTTTTCCTGGGAAGGAAATACTTTAATTTTTAGGCCTTCTACCCCCTTCGACTTTAATCAAACATATACGGTTAGCCTGGAACCGGGAATAAGCTGCCCGAATAGGTATTCTTCAGAATGTGAGTATTCTTTCAGTTTTTCTACCGAACTTTCTGTAACCAGGCTAAATGTAACTTTTCATCGCCAGGAACATAGTCTTTCTTGTGAAGTGGCCACTCTGGTTATGGCCCTGTCTTATCGAGGGTTGAATATTTCAGAAGCGGAATTAATTAATTTTATCGGCTTTGATCCTACCCCTAAGGCAAACGGAGTGTGGGGAAACCCTCACATTGCCTTCGTCGGCGATATAGACGGCCACCAGCCTTCAACCGGCTATGGGGTTTATTGGCAGCCGATTGCCTCGGCTGGCAATCAGTACCGGCCAACCGGCTGGTTTACGGATGGTAATCTAGAAATGATTACCGGCGAAATTAAAAAAGGCAACCCGGTTATTATCTGGGGAACGGCTGGTACGGGTCGAAGAATAGACTGGCTTACCGCCGAAGGCGGCAATGTAGTAGCGATTACTGGTGAGCATACTATGATTGTAACCGGTTTTATGGGTTCGGCTTCAAATCCCACTAAAATAATTGTTCTGGATCCTCTTTTTGGCGAAAAAAGTTTTACCCAGAATTCATTTTTATGGAACTGGGGGCTTTTGAATAGAAGCGGAGTAATAGTAGAGTAGGCTTGACAAAAGCAGAAATTTAGGATAACCTCCCAAAGTTATGAGAAGAAAAACAATTACTATATTAATAATAATCATTATCGGTTGCGGACTTTGGTTTAGCCGTCACCGGATTTTGACTGTCTGGGATTCCTGGATTGCTGAGCCTATTCCTGATGTTACGACTAAGGATGAAATAATAAAAAACGAAAATATAAATGAAAATACTAATACGGTTGTAATAGAGGAGCCGGTTATTCTGCCCGAAGAATTTAATTTGGCTGTTCCCTTTACTACTCAGTCACCTTTTGCCGAGTGGACAGAGCAGGATAATGAGTCCTGTGAAGAAGCAGCCATTTTAATTGCCCATTACTATTATCAGGATAAGACTTTTACAAAAGAGACAGCCAAACAAGAACTGCAAACCATTGTTGATTTTGAAATGGATTATTTTGGCTTCTATAAAGATACAACGGCCGAAGAAACAGCGGAATTGGCCCGAGAAATATGGGGCTACGAAAAAGTAGAAGTAATCTATGATTTTACCATGGAAGACATCAAGACCCATATATACCAGGGTCGACCCGTAATTTTGCCTACCGCTGGAAGAATGTTGGCCAATCCAAATTTCCGGGCGCCGGGACCTCTTTACCATATGCTGGTGGTAAAAGGCTGGAACACAGAAAATATTATTACTAATGATCCAGGCACCCGAAAAGGAGAAAATTATCAGTATTCACCTGATGTTTTGTTTGAAGCTATTCATGACTGGAATGACGGAGATCCGGCCAACGGGCAGAAAGCAATTATCGTAATTTATCCGAATTAACAAAAAGAAAACCAATTATTAAACCTATTTTAAGAGAGTATGGGATTATATTTGACCCCTGTTTTTTTTGTGCTATAATGAATTAGCACTCTAATGGTGAGAGTGCTAATTAAAAGAATATAATTATCATAGTTATTGGTGAAACACCCCTTAAAAACCCATAACAAGGCCAAAATGCTTAATAAACGGCAAAAAAACCTATTTAGCGTGATTGTGCAGGAACATGTAAAAAACGCCCATCCTGTGGGTTCAGGCATGGTTGTGGAAAAGTATTTAAAAGATGTTTCTCCGGCGACTGTAAGGAATGAAATGAAGGTTTTGGAACACGAGGGTTATATTTTCCAACCCCACACTTCCGCCGGCCGTATTCCCACCGAAAAGGGCTGGCGCTATTATCTTGATAATTTTATCTCCGAAAAAAAATTAAGCCGGAAAGAAATAGAGGAACTGGAAAACGCTTTTAAAACTCAAAGCCAGGACAAAGAAATAAGAATAAAGAATCTAGCCAAGAAAATGGCCGACCTTTCCAGGGAAACAATTATTGTTGGTTTTAGCCCGGAACATATTTATTATACTGGCCTTTCCAATTTATTTCGTCAGCCGGAATTTGAGAAACATGATTTGATTTGTAATATTTCCGAGATAATTGATCATTTAGATGAAGTTATTTTAAGTCTTTTTGAAAAAGTGAAAGTAGAAGAAACAAAAATTATAATTGGCGAGGAATCACCTTTTGGCCAAGTCTGCGGGGCGATCGTTTCCAAATATAAGGACAGCCAGGGAAAAGAAGGAATTTTTACCCTTTTAGGCCCCAAAAGAATGGCGTACGAAAATAATTTAGCGTTGCTAAAATATTCTCATTCATTATTAAGAAGTATATAAAAGATGACTCATAAAAAAACAAATCATACTCAGCACGATGAAGTTGAAAAGAAAGAATCCTTGGACTTTTGGAAGAAAAAAGCGGAAGATCATTTACATGGTTGGAAGAGGGCCAAGGCAGATTATATTAATTTAAAAAAAGAAACCGAAAAGCAAAGAGATGAATTAGTTAAATTTTCCAACGCCGCTCTCATTATTGAAATCTTGCCTATTTATGATCACTTGAAAATGGCCTTTGATCACTTGCCGAAGGACTTGGAAGACAATGAATGGGTCAAAGGAATTGAAGGCATCAAAAAACAAACCCAAAATTTTCTGGAAGCAGTCGGGATTAAGGAAGTTGAAACAACTGGTAAAAAGTTTAACCCCGAGTTTCACGAAGCCGTTGCTCATGAGAAAAAACAAGGTTTCAAAACTGATATAATTTTCGCCGAAACCAAACCGGGATATACCTTACATGAAAAAGTCCTGTATCCAGCAAAAGTGAAAGTAGCGAAATAATTGATAAATAACTAATAAGAAAAATAAACCTATGGCAATTATTAAATACAGTCCATTTTTACCGGAATTTGATGAGGAGTTTTTTAACCTCCCCTCTGAAATGTCTAAATTCACTCCAGCCGTAGATATTTATGAAGATAAAAATAATCTTATTGTTGAAGCTCCGTTAGCCGGTATAAATCCGGAAAAAGTAAATATAGAAATTGAAGATAACCTTCTGAAAATTTCCGGCCAGCAAGAGAAAAAAACAGAAGTTGATGAAAAGGAGTATTATCGGAAAGAAATTCGTTCAGGATCTTTTTACCGGGCTATAGCTCTGCCTAAGGCGGTAGATGGTGACAAAGCAAAGGCTGAGTTTAAAGATGGTATTCTTAAAGTTATAGTTCCTAAAAAAGAAGAGGCTAGACCTAAAAAAATTACAATTAAGGTCGAAAAAGGCGAATAAAAAAAAGAAGCGGCTTGCAATATTGCTTACCGCTTCGCTTGTCGAGCTAAACTCGACTAGTTGGAACTGAGATTCCTGGGGTATGGTCCGGGTAAACGCCGGAGATTAGCGGTTACGGAGATTTCTCCCCGACCACAGCTGTCCTGAGGATGAAAGGAAATCTTTCCGTCAGAGACCCTGTCCAAAATTAATGGACCATTCTTTTCTCCCTTCGGAGAAATATGCCAGAATCTTGTTCCGCCTCCCCAATTGACTGGACTTAATTTCATCGCTTCGCTCCTTTGTCCAGTAAATGCAGAGAAGAGAAAGAGCTAAAAAATATTATCATATAAATTAATATTTGTCAAGCCTTCGCTCCTCAACTTTGCTCGGAGCTTCGGCTTGTAAACATTCCTTTCAGTGCTAGTTAATAAACTTAATCCCTCAATTACTTAATAACTTAACATATGTTTAAAAATAATTTCAACTCAAAAAATCCAGGTTTTCAGCAGATGAAAATCGGCGGGCGATGCCCCATTTGCCAGGCGATGTATGATTTTCAGAGCCTTCAGATTTTAGGGGAAAAAGACCATTCTATTCTGGTATTTATGCAGTGTCATGTTTGCCAGGCTTCAATTGTTTCCATTCTTTCTCTGGATCCAAGAGGGATGTCTGCTCAGGGTATGGTGACCGATCTTACCCCGGAAGAAATAATAAAAGCCGGATTTACGGAATCAGTTTCTGTTGATGATGTTCTGGAGATGCATATAGTTCTAAAAAAAGAAGAACCGGTTGATAATTTTATTTAACTGTCACTGCGAGGCCAAAGGCCGCGGCAGTCCCGATAATATACTTATTTAGCTTTTTGTCGGGATCGCCACGTCCCCTTCGGTGCCACTCAGGCCTACGCCTGCCGAAGCAGGCTACGGCCTGCGAAGGCAGGGTCCTCGCGATGACAAAAGGTAATAACCATATGAAAAAAGGATCATGGAAAAAAGAAAGAACCACCGGCCGAAAATACTGTAAATCTGATGTTCACCCGGCCCCAAAAGCAAAAACTCGTCAGAAAATCTGGGTCTCAGCCTTCACGCGCAAGGAAAAAAAGATAAAAGGATATTTTCGGAAGAATCCGTATTATAGAAAATAAATTTTAGATAACATGTCACCCTGAGGCTTTCGAAGAGTGATAAATGTCCACTGTCTATACTTCGACAGGCTCAGCATGACAGTGGGTAAAGATTTAGAATAACAATTAATTTAAATTAATTTAATTAACTTAAAGAAATAAGGAGATATAAAAAAATGGGAAAAATTTTAGGAATTGACCTGGGAACAACTAACTCCGCCATGGCGATTATTGAGGGTGGTGAACCTAAGGTCTTGGAAAACAAGGAGGGAAACAGAACCACGCCGTCTATCGTGGCCATGTCTAAGACAAACGAAAGATTGGTCGGGCAAGTGGCTAAAAGGCAAGCGGTGACCAATCCGGAAAACACTTTGTTTTCAATTAAGCGATTAATCGGCCGCCACTTTTCTGACGAAGAAGTTCAGAAAGATATAAAAAACATGCCGTTTAAGATAAAACAAGCGGGTGAAGGCATTAAAGTGGAAATGGGTGGAAAAGAATACACCCCCCAGGAAATTTCAGCTATGGTCTTAGGCAAGATGAAAGCGGACGCCGAAGATAAGCTGGGTGAAAAAATTACCGAAGCGGTTATTACCGTGCCCGCTTATTTTGACGACTCGCAAAGACAGGCAACTAAAGATGCCGGTAAAATCGCCGGTTTTGAGGTTAAAAGACTCATTAATGAACCGACCGCGGCCGCTTTTGCCTATGGATTTAATAAAACTAAACAAAATCATAAGATTGCTGTTTATGATTTAGGTGGTGGAACATTTGATATTTCAATTTTAGAAATAGATAAAAATGAAGACGGTAATACAGTTGAGGTATTGTCCACTAACGGAAATACTCATCTTGGCGGGGAAGATTTTGACCATCGAATAATAGACTGGATGATTGAAGAATTTAAAAAAGACCAGGGCATTGATTTATCTAATGATCAAATGGCTTTACAAAGACTTAAGGAATCAGCCGAAAAAGCCAAACACGAACTTTCTACAGTCACCGAAACCGAAATCAACCAGCCGTTTATAACGACTGATACCTCCGGGCCAAAGCACTTGCAGCTAAAAATGAGCCGAGCCAAGCTGGAAGAACTAGTCGGTGACTTAGTAGAAAAAACTAAAGAATCTATGGAAATGGTATTAAAAGATGTGGGGAAAAAGAAGGGCGAAGAATTCAAGGTTTCAGATATTAATGAAGTAATCCTGGTCGGCGGACAAACCAGAATGCCGTTAGTTCAGAAAATGGTGGAAGAATTTTTTGGTAAAAAACCGAATATGAGCGTTAACCCAGACGAAGTAGTGGCCTCAGGGGCAGCCGTTCAAGCTGGAATGATACAAGGTGATTTAGGAGATGATTTATTATTAATGGATGTGACTCCTTTAACCTTAGGCCTTGAAACACTGGGTTCGGTAAGAACTCCGTTGATTGACCGAAACACGACTATCCCTACTTCAAAAACTCAAGTATTTTCTACAGCCGCTGATAACCAGCCTTCCGTGGAAATTCATGTGCTTCAGGGTGAACGGCCGATGGCGACTGACAACAAAACATTGGGAAGATTTATGCTTACCGGCCTTCCGCCGGCCCCAAGAGGCGTGCCCCAAATTGAAGTCAGCTTTGATATTGATGCTAACGGCATTTTAAATGTCAAAGCCAAAGACAAAGGGACTGGTCAGGAACAATCTATTACCATTACTGCTTCTACTTCTCTTTCTAAAGAAGAAGTGGAGAAAATGAAAAAAGAAGCGGAAGTCAACGCGGAAGCAGACAAAAAAAAGAAAGAATTGATTGACCTGCAAAACCAGGCTGAAACTTTAGTCTTTACCTCAGAAAAAGCGCTCAAAGACGCGGGCAAGAAAGTACCGGATAAGGATAAAAAAGAAATTGAAGAAAAGCTGGAAGCTTTAAAGAAGGTTCAAAAGTCGGAAAAATTTGATGAAATCAAAAAGGCAGTAGAAGAGCTAAATGCGGTGGTTCAGAAAATTGGCGAAGCGATGTATAAAAAACCCGCCGAAGGCGGGCAGGGAACGCCAAAAGGTGGCCCTCAACCTGGTGGACAAGCAGGTCCTCAGGGACAACCAGGTGCAAAACCAGGTCCAGATGCACCAAAAGAGGAGAAGAAAAAAGACGACAAAGGACCGGTGGATGCGGATTATGAAGAGGTTAAAAAGTAAATATATTTAAATAGGGCGGGCTTTCCAGCCCGCCTGAAATATTTTTTGAAAAATAAATCCACCTTTGCTCATTGCGCGTCGTTCAGGGCGGGCACCACCGCTATCGACTTCGCTGATTGAGTATGACTGGCGCGCGCCTTTGAAAAAAGAGATTGATAGTATTCTAAGGAAATAATAATTATTATGCCCACTCCCCAAAAAATCACCGACCAACTAAATATAAAAAAATGAAAACTTTAATCACGGCTTTACATCTAAAACAAAAAATAAGTGATTCTGGCAAAGACTGGCATCATCATTGTTTGCCCAAGACTTGTTTTAAGAATGACACAGGGAAAGATATTATTT
>CBDUSL010000003.1:0-37720 GCA_965370265.1 uncultured bacterium
TGGCGTGTAAAATTTCTCCCCGGGCGTTAACCGGTCCGGCGAAAGATGCACAAATATTTTTCGCTTTTTGGGGCTCATAAATTTCTATTGATTCTCGAATATTTTTTAATAGATATTTAAGACCTTTTTCTTTGGCGTTAAGAATTTTATGACTTTTAAAAACCCGGTTATTTTTAACAATACCGGTGTATATCTTGCTTCCGCCTATGTCAGTGCAAATTGAATAAGACATATATAATTGGTTTGGATTATTTCCATTATAACAAAAATAAGGTATAATTTCAATATGAATAAAGAAGAGAAAATTAAAAAGGTGCTTAGACGAGGAGTGGCTGAGCTTATCAGCGAAAAGAATATTAGGAATAAATTATCCTCGGGTAAGAAATTAAGAGTCAAACTAGGCATCGATGCCACGGGTTATGATCTGCATATTGGTCACGCCGTTCCTCTAAGAAAGCTAAAGGCTTTTCAGGACCTTGGTCATCAGGTGGTGTTAATTATTGGTGATTATACCACGCGGATCGGTGATCCTTCTGGTTTGGACAAAAGCCGCCCCCAGTTATCTGAAAGTGAGGTTGAAAAACACGCTAAAGATTATGTTGATCAGGCCTCTCTGATTTTAGATAAGGAAAAAACGGAAGTGAGATGGCAGAGTGAATGGTTTGAGGACTTTGATCTTCAAACGGTGATTGATTTAACTTCCAAAGCAACCTTAGCTCAGGTTTTGTCTCACGAAACATTTAAAAACCGCCTGAAAAAAGGACTCCCTCTTTCTACCCATGAAGTTATTTATCCCTTTTTGCAGGGTTATGATTCTGTAGCCGTAAAAGCTGATATTGAAATCGGAGGGATTGATCAAAAGTTTAACCTTCTAATGGGTCGGGAGATTCAAAGATCTTTTAACCAGCCTTCACAGGATATTATGACCTTGAATTATTTAATGGGCTCGGACGGCCGGAAAATGAGCAAAACTTTTAATAATTATATTGCTCTTAAAGACTCGCCAAAAGAAATGTATGGCAAAGTTATGTCAATTGCCGATGATTTAATTATTGATTATTTCACTTTAGCCACCGAAGTACCCTTGATTGAGATTGAAGAAATAAAAAAATCATTAAGCTCCGGTGATAACCCCAGAGACCACAAAGCCAGACTGGCTCGGGAAATAGTTATTCTTTATCATTCAAAAAAGGAAGCCGAAAAAGCTGAAAAAGAATTTGATAAAGTTTTTAAAAACAAAGAATTGCCCAGCGATATTCCTGTTTTCACCCCCACTAAATCTAAATTACCGATTATGGATTTATTGGTTGGTTCAGGAATGACTGATAGCAAAAGCGAGGCACGGCGTTTGATTGAACAGGGAGGAGTTTCCATTAATGAAAAAAGAGTAGAAGACTCCAAAAAAGAAATAAGTTTTAAAAAAAACGATATTATAAAAGTTGGAAAAAGAAAGTTTTTAAAAATAAAATAAACATAGATAATAAAAACAAGCTGCTATTTTAGCTGTTTTTTTAATAAAAAAAACCAACGCACTTTGGAAAAGACGCGTTGAGGTAATATTTTATTACCACCAGAGCAGGCTTTCCAGCCTGCGATGGAAGTATAAAAAGATTGGAAATGAAATATGAATGGAAATGCGTAGTCGAGGCTGGAAAACCTCGACTAATTTTCGGCAAGGCGTGGAAGTCTTGTCTACAAATTTTATGGATAATTTATTTCGCTCGGTAAAATTTAGCCGCCTCTTCCGGTGAAACGGAATTAGCAATCAAGCGGGAACCAAGCTCAAGTCCAGCCCAGACATTTCTCCGCGGAGATATTCTTAGATAAAAATGTTCATCATTATAGTGAACAGCCTGATGGAGATAATAATTATAAGGCAGATTATGTTTGTGCAGTTTTTCCAAAAGTTTATCCAGGATTTTAGCCATGGATTTTATCTCTTTTTTTGTTAAAAGAGAAATATTATCAACATGACGCTTGGGGAAAATCCAAGCTTCATAATTATAAGTTGAAGCATAGGGGGTAAAGCAGGAAACATTTTCGTCTTCCCAGACAAAGCGGGGGGTCTTTGGCGACTTGACGATTAAATCACAGTAATAACAGGTGCCCATCTGAATTTTATATTCCTGGGCTCGGGTTAGCTTGTCCAAGATATGTGGAGGCAGGAAAGCAGTGGCAAAGACTTGCGAATGAGCGTGGGTGATAGAAGCGCCCGCTCGCCCGCCGTTATTTTTAAAAATCAGTAAATACTGCATTTTTTTATCTTGGGAGATGACATGGGTGCGCTTTTGATAAACTTCCAATATTTTTTCAATATGGCTAAGCGGCAGTTCAGCCATTTCTTTGTCGTGATCCGGGGTTTCAATAATTACCTCTTGTTGGCCGTAGGCTTTGGGATTATCAGTGGAGACAATAGGAAAAATATTTTTTATCACTTTAATTTGCCATTTTTTTCCTTTTCCCACGGTTAAAATAGCTTTTACTTTATTAACTTTTTCAGGGCAAAAAACACAATCTTTTTTACTTATTGGTTTGGCACAACCTTCTTCTTTAAAATGATTAGGTCTTTTAGCCCGGCCTGGAGCGATAATAACCGCCCGATCGTGGATATAATCCTGCCGGATTTCTGCCTGAAGTTTTTGGGTTTCCTTTTTTAACATTTATTATGAGTTTAATAATTTTTGATAAAGTTTAATATATTCTTGAGATGACTTGTCCCAGGAATAATCGCCGGACATCCCGTTTTTAATAATGTTCATCCATTCGCCTTTATTATGGTACATTTTGAGAGCTCTTTCAATAGCCGCCAAAAAATCTTTACCGGTAAATTTTTCAAAACTGAAACCGGTGCCTTCTTTTGTTTCAGGATTGTATTCAGGAACCGTGTCTGCCAGACCGCCCGTCGCCCGGACAATAGGAATATTGCCGTAACGCATAGAAATCATCTGGCCCAAGCCGCAAGGCTCAAAACGTGAGGGCATAAGAAACATATCAGAACCGGCATATATTTTCTGGGCCAAAGTGGCATCAAAGGCCAGGGTGACGGAAATTTTATTCGGATATTTTTCACCTGATTCTTTCAACTCTTTTTCCAACTTAGGGTCGCCTGTTCCCAGAATTACCAACTGGAGATTTTCTTTTTCTAATTTAGGTAGTATTTCTACCAGTAAATCAATACCTTTTTGGTCAGCCAATCTTCCCACTAAGCCCAAAACTGGAATTTTTTCATTAACTTCCAGATTTGATATTTCCTGAAGGTGTTTTTTGTTTTCATTTTTAATTTCTATATTTTCTAAAGAATATTTTTTGTAAATTTGGTTATCAACTTCAGGGTTAAAGCTTTCCAAATCAATACCATTCAAGATGCCGGAAATGTCTTTTTTTCGCTTTTTTAAATGTTTTTCCAAACCACAACCATATTCACGGGTTAAGATTTCTTTAGCATATTTTGGGCTGACCGTATTAAGCAGGTCTGCATCTTTGATCGCCTGTTCAAGATATCTTATATTTTCATGGTCAAAGGGTATGAGATTGTGTTTCCGAGCATCTGTTTCGGAAATACCGAGACTTTCAAGGACTTCTTGGTAGTTATAATTACCCTGATAAGCGAGATTATGGATGGTTAACAGGGTTTTGACCTTGTTTAGTTTTGGTTTTTCCTCTTCCAGGTATTTTTCTAAAAATGGAATAATGCCGACATGCCAGTCATGGCAGTGAATTACATCCGGCCAAAACGAAACGGGTTCAAATATTTCAAAAATACTGCGGGCAAAAAAAGTAAAACGGTGAAGTTCTTCAGCCGAACCGCCGGAAGAAGCGTCTGCCTCCACATAAACCCCGCCCTTGCCCAAATATTTTAAATTATCAATAAAATAAACAGGCACTTCGCTCATAGGCAGGTTAGCTTGCCAAATGTCTATTAATTCTTCTTTTCCCGCGAAAGGAACTTTTATTTTTTCGGCGATTTTCGTAAGGCCGTATTCTTTTTCGTCAATAACACCGTATTTAGGAATAACTATTCTGACATCTATTCCTAGTTTTTTAAGACTTTTGGGCAGGGCCCCAATAACATCACCCAGCCCCCCCACTTTGGCCATAGGGGTAAGCTCAGCGGCTGTAAATAAAACCTTTATTTCTGGCATAATAAATTTTCCTTAATAATATTATTTAATATTTTAACATACTTATGGCGGTTTTTATCTTTGGCTCCCATTAAAGTGGCTGTGATGGTCCAGATATCTAAAGCTGCTCTTACCTGGGCTAATTTAACGTTTTTTTCCACTTGCCTGCCTAAAGATTTTTTAACGGTTTTAAGATAATTGTTGAGAAAAATATTTTGCAGCTGATTAATTTTTTTATGGCTGATTACTCCTTTCAGCATTATTCTTAGATGAACTAAAAAATTAGCCACGTCAAAAGAGGGGAAGAAAAGGGAAGAGAGAGTAAAGTCGATAAGAGCAATTTCGTTTTTCGGTGTGACAATTATATTAGAAGCTTGTAAATCATTGTGGGAAAGAACTTTTTTTGACCCTTTAAATTTTATGGAGGCGGTTTTTAAATATTCCCTGGTATAAGAGGATATGACTTTATAGTTAGCCGGGTCGTACTTTTTTATTTTAGCTCTTACTTCTTTAAAATAGGAAACCTCTTTTATTTTTGTGGTTCTGACTTTTGGCAAAGGCAGATTATGAAGGGTGGCCAAAGAAATGGCGGTTTTTCGGAGTAAAATTTTAAATAGATTACTCTTAAAGCTTATTTCCCTAAGTCTTTTTCCCGGAGTTTCTTCATAAAGAATATAGGGAATGCGGGCGAAGTAATGAAGAGGGCGGGGAGAGATAAGATTTTTTTTGTTATTTTCAAAAATAAATTTCATTAACTTGTACGTATCCGCATCGATTGTATTTCCACGGACAATTTTTTCTATCTGTTTGTTTTTTTTATTCACCATGGTTAACTTTGTTCTGGTAAGGAAACTTGTTTCCGAGAGAGCCTCCGGATGCGATATTTTTAAAGAGATAATATGCCTTTCTTCGGGAAAAAGGCGCCGTAGGCTTTTATTAAAAAGCTTTAACATCAGCTTTTCGTCAGTAAAAATTTCTTTTAAAGAACCAGTTTTTTTATCACTGATTATTTGTTTATCAATTCTAATTTTAAGTTTCCGACACAATTTTTTGGCCTGTTCCATGTTTTTAATAACCGCCGGCCGGACCACATTTGGATCGCGGGTAGAAACGATATAAGCAATTATTTGCATAATCCACCAAAGTTCATGGATCATTAATCGCCTCTGAATTTTTTTCAATTTTTGCCCGGTTGCTTTTAGGTAATTATCCAAAAATATTTTTCGGGCATTTCTGATTACTCTGGAATTGGCTGAAAAAAACCAAGTTAGCATATTAAGCTGGGCCAGATAATTGGCGACATCACTTAAGGGGTCATAGGCGTAGCTTCTTCCCCAGTCAATAATTGCGACTTTATCTTTGTTGATAATGACATTATTAGGATTGGGGTCTCCGTGAGTAAGGATGAAAGTATTTTTACGATTGAATACCTCATTCTTAAAAAGAGGGAAAATCTGCTCCAAAATAGTGGCGCCGATTGCATAAACATCGGGAAAATTATTTTTATAGTCGTCTATAAAATAATTTATTTCATTTTTTATCTCCGGCAGTTTTTTCTTGATCCCCTTTTTAATTTTCATATTATGAAGCCGGGCCAGCCAGAGGGCTGATTGTTTGACCATATATTTTACATTACCTCTGTTTTTTACAATATAATTCGTCAGAGGTATTCCTGGATAATCTTCATAAAGAACCAAGTTTAGGGATTTGTAGTAACCCAGAGGAATGGGCACCTGAAACGGGCCAGAAGCAAAATTATGCTGGAAAAGAATTTTCTTTGTTTTGTCGGCGACCATGCTTTCCCGCCAGGTATCTTTTGAGGGAACATTTCCACGTATTACTTTTTTAATGATTTTACCCCTTGGAGTTTCTATCGCTAAATCGTATTTTAGGGCTTTTTTAAAGGTCATTCCGCCCACATCGGTAACTCGTAATTCTTTAAGAATAGAACCTTTGGGAAATTTTTCCTTAATTATCCGGTTGAAAAATTTACCCATTATCTTTTTATTTTTAGCGTCTTCAAAAGCTTTCATTATGTTTTTTTATAAGTTTTTAATTCTTTAATGCGGTCTCTTAGCTGAGCCGCTCTTTCAAATTCTTCTCTCTTCACCATTAATTTTATCTCTTTTTTTAAATTATTGATAATTTTATTAATCTCCTCTTCCGGTAATTCTGGAATAGCTTCATCCGTAAGTTGTCTCACTTCTTCATCTTCTTGTTTACTGAGAGTTTCAACTGTTCCATTTCTTTGCCATTCAAAACCGGTAAACACTATATTTTGATAAAGTTCTCTCGCTTCTTGTTTTGTTTGTTCGGACACTTTTTTTAATAATAAAATAACATCTTTTAGTTCTTTTGCCCCCGCTTCAATCATTTCTAAACTCCACCAGGGTTTAGCGGAAGCCCACCAGAACTGGTCAGAATGAACGGCCCGATCAAGGCCCGTCCGGGCCTTTTTATAGCCTTTGTCGCTTGGGCCGCATTTTTTTAAAGTATTGACTGCCAAATGAAAAAGTTTCCACTGCATTTCGTGAATCTTATTGCCCGGATCTTCCCAACGGGAAAAAGGGGCATTTTTTTCCAGGTCTTTTTCCATTAATGCCCAAGTGGAAGGAAGGGGTTTGACTTTTTCTCTTTCTTTAAACATTTTGTCAAGATCAGACACTAATACAGTTTCTAATTTTTTTGATTCATATATTTCAAAAAGCAGTTTTTCCATGCCTGGTCTATGATGGCCGAATGTTTCTCCATCCATGGCTGTGAGGAGAAAGTCCTTTTTATCAAGCCGGTCCCCCAGGCTCTCAATAAGAAGGTTGCCGGTGCCAAGTTGGCCGGAGAGTATTTTATAACTCATTCTTCTTTCTCGGAAATATATTTTTAAATTTTTTATACCTTCAATTTCGTAAATTTTTGAATAGTTAACTTTCCCCTTTTTAGTCGGAAAGGATAATTCATCAACTATAATCCACTCATAACCCATTTCACTCACAATTTCTGCCACTTTATCGGAATAGCCCATTTCCGGCGGAAAAAAACCGCGGGGGTTGTAAAGGCCGCCGAAATATTTTCGGTGAGCTTTATTATTCAGCTCAATTTGACGAACTATCTCTTCTTTTGGCAATTTAGGAAGAAGGGGGTGATACTTGGCGCTAGCCGTGAGTTCAATTTGGCCTCTTTTAAGAAGCATTTTAATGTCATCGATGATATCAGTAAGGCCATTTTCCTCAAAAAGTTCTACCAAGATGGCGTTAATATTAAGAGTTACTTTTGCGTGAGGATGCTTTTTTAATCCGTCGGTTATTTTTCGGTACGATTCATCCGCGATTTTTTTTACCCAGTAAGATTTTTGGGTGGGGGGTTGATAGATGTGTAAAAAATTTGCCCAAATCATAAATTATTTTTTAATTATTCTTTCTCCGCCGAGATGCGGTATAATGCCAATGCGGGCGAGATATTCTTTTACTATTTTTTCCGCCTTTCCGGAATTTTGCCAGCTATTAGCGAGATTAATAATATTTTGTAGAATCGTATTTGCTTTTTCTTTTTCCTGGACGGAAATAGATTTTAAAGGGACAAGAACACCAAAAAGTTCTTGAGCTTCTCTGATGATTATTAGTTCGTGCCACCAAGGTCTTAGGGAAGCCCACCAAAACTGGTCAGAGGCCAAGGCTTTATCGAGAAGTTTTTCCGCCTCTGAAATACCTTTGTCTTTTTTTTCTTTAGCTCGGGCGATAAGTTCTAAAATAATTTTAGTTAATTCCCATTGTTTTTGGTGAATCTCGTTTTTAGGATTTTGCCAAAGGAAATAAGGAATTTTTTCTTCAAAATCTTCTGGTTCAGAAGACCAGCTCGAAGCCAAAGGAGAAATTTCCTCCCATTTATCATACCTTTCAATAAGTTCTGAAAAATTCACAGTTTCTACTTCAGACCTTTTAATCAGTTTTTCCCAGAAGATATCAATTTTCGGCCGGTGATGGCCCAAATTCTCTCCGTCCATAGCGGTAATAAGATAAGTGTCACTTCGTCCCTCATTTTTTATTTTTTCAAAAAATTCGTCAGGATTTTCAGGATCAGCTTCAAAAACAAAGTAATCGCTGATAATACGATTGCGAAATATTATCCGAATATCGGTATTTTTTATTTTATAGCCTTTATTAAAAGTTATTTCGCCAATTTTTTGGTGATGGGCGATTTCATCAAGAACAACCCATTCCACCTTAAGTTTTTTAAGAAGGGGGGTTAAATTTGTGCCCCAGGCCATTTCCGGCGGGAAAAACCCTTTCGGTTGATATGATTTACCTAAATACTTTTTATTAACTTTTTCGTTAAGCTTGATTTGCCGCCAGATAATTTCCTTATTATATAGAGGGAGGATAAGGTGGTATTTAGCCGAGTGAGTAAATTCGATTTGGCCTTTTTCAGCCAGGTATTTGATGTCTTCAATAACATCTTTAAAACTGTGTTCAATAAGTTGTTCGGTTAAAGAGGCATTAATATTTAGGGTGATTTTAACTTTTGGATTTCTTTTTAAAATATTTAAAAAAGGACGATAGCTTTCTTTAACGACTTTCCGGATTATTTTTTTATCCCAATTTGGGGGCTGGTAAATGTGAAAAAAATTGGCCCAGATCATTTATTAGTATTTTTATGTTTTTTAATCGCAAGATGGTATAAATCCAGATACTTTTGAGCGGGCAATTCCCATGAATATGACATACGCATAGTTTGCCAGGTAAGATGTTCCCAGGTTTTGGGGTGGTTATAGTTTTCCAAAGCCCGGACGATGGCCATTAAAAGGTCTTCTTTGGTATAGGTTGAAAATTTAAAACCATTGCCTTTTTCTGTTTTTGGACTGAAGTTAGTAATAGTATCAGAAAGACCCCCTGTTTCGTGGACGATAGGAATGGACCCGTAACGCATGCTAATCATTTGAGAAATGCCACAAGGTTCATAACGGGAAGGCATTAAGAATATATCAGAGCCGGCGTAAACCCTTGAGGCCATTTTTTCGGTAAAAGGAGAATAAATTGCAATCTTTTTTGGGTTATTTCTCGCTAATTTTTTAAACGATTTTATATAACCCTTATCACCTGAGCCGACAACAACGAATTGAAGATTAAGTTTAAGGAGAAAATCCATTAATTGAAGAATCAAGTCAAAGCCTTTTTGTTCGGTTAATCGGTGAACCAGGCCGATGATTGGAATATCGGCTTTGACTTCCAGGCCCACTTCTTTCTGGAGAGAGATTTTATTTTTCTTTTTTCGATCCAGTGAATTCCAGTCATAATTATAATGGATATTTTTATCAAAGGCGGGGTTATAAACCGTGTAATCAATCCCGTTAATGATGCCATAAATGTCTTTTTTTCTTTCGTTTAATATTTTATCAAGCCCCTGGGCGAATTTTGGAGTTAATATTTCTAAGGCATATCTTTCGCTAACCGTGTTAATAATACTGGAGTTTATTAGGGCTCTTTTTGCGAAATTTATATATTTTATTTTTTCTTTAGAGCTGATATTTGGCAAACCAAGACCTCTATCAATATCTTTTTTCTCTACTTTCCACCAATCCTGTTGAAATTGAAAAGGCAGATTATGGATAGTGTAAAGGGTGGCTATTTTGCCGTAAAAATCATCAGTTTTCTTCTTGGCAAGATAATTAGAAATGAGACCGGAGGGCCAGTCATGGCAGTGAATAATATCCGGCTTAAGGTTTATTTTTTCCAGCATTTTAATGACGGCATGATTAAAAACTAAGAAACGGAGATTGTCATCTGGATAACCATAGAGTTTGCTCCGTCCGAATAACTGGCGGTTATAAATTAAATAAAGAGGCGTTTCCGGCGAAAAATCAGTTCGGAAAAAAATAACCGGATAATCTTTTTCATTGATGGTAATATTGTCTTTAGCAATTTCTTTTAATTTAAGTCTCTGATTTTTTATAAATTCATAAAAAGGCATTACCAAACTAACATCTTGCTCCATGTTGATGAGGGCTTTTGGCAAAGCATTAGAAACATCACCCAGACCGCCTGTCTTGGCGTAGGGGGATATCTCCGGTGAAACTATTAAAATTTTTATTTTTTTATTCATTTTAAATATCCAAGATGATGACTGGCGATGATGAACATAGCGTGGCTCCAGGCCAGGGGTGAAATACTCTGGCGGAAATCTTTAAAAACTTGCTCCGGAATATATTTATCCGTTCTTTCTAAAACCCAATTATAATAGGCTTCAGCTTTGCGCTTATTGCCGGCTAGATGCCAGTAGATAGCCAGCCAAAAATTAAGAATCGGCCAGGCCCCCCCTCCTTCCCAGGCTGTACCCTCGGAATCAAAGTAATCAAACTGGAAACGATGAACGCCGCCGCCAGTCACTATATTCTCCTCAATTTTCTGAACGGTTTTTTTTATTCTTTCGTCTTCGGCATCCACTATTTCGAAAGGCCAAACCAAGCCAAGCAGGGAAGCGTCAATGTTTTTATCGCAAATTTTTCCACAGTTGCGCAAAAAATGGCCGTCTTTTTTACTGTAAGCTTCATCTATTTCGGAAAGCATCTCCATGGCTACTTTTTTCCAAAGTTTGTTCTGAATAATCTCGTTAGCGAGAAGAAGCCCTTGGGCGCAAGCGGCCAGAGAATAAGTAAAATTATTTTCCATAATGGAAGAGGTTTTGCGAAATCCATCTTCCCAAAGATCAAGAGTATTGGGCAAGAAATAGGTTTTATTCCAGGCGGCACAAAGGCCATCAGCCAGCCGGATAATCAATTCTTTGTGTTTTAGGGCACTGGTTAGATCGTCTTTATAAATAAAATGAATCATCCAAAGAACGGTTCCCATTTGATCGGGTTCAAATTGGGCGCCCATAGAGGCAATGCGGCCGTTAGTTGAATAATTAGCGTAAAGAAGTTTGTCTTTTTTAAAATCTTCAGGTTTGGTTCTGAGCCACTCTAAAAATTTTTCTTGAATGGGTAGATCAAGGTATTTAGCGGCGATACAAACAAAAGAAGCGTCTCTCGGCCAGACAAACCGGTAATTTGAGGCTTCACGAGGATAATAAAGCTTATCACTGTTGGCGGCGACAATCGCCCCGTTTTCTAAAACGACATCGGCAAGAACTTCTCTTGATGTTTTTATTAATTCTTTAATTTTTTTATTCAAAGCCATAATTATTTAAATTCTTTTGTCCCAAAACAGCAAAAAGCGACCGCCAAAGCATCAGCCGCGTGGTCCGGCTTGGGAATTTTTTTTAGTTTTAAAATACATTTTAGCATTTTTTGAACCTGTTCTTTATCTGCTTTGCCATATCCGGTGATTGCTTGTTTAATTTGAAGAGGAGTGTATTCGTAAAGAGGGATATTTTTTTCTGCGGCACAAAGGCAGGTAATACCCAGGGCCTGGCCGACGATTAGAGCCGAACTGACATTCTTGGCGAAAAAAAGCTGCTCCACCGCAATTTTGTCCGGATTATACTTCTTAATAATTTTAGAGAGCGCTTGATGAATTTTTAAAATTCTTTTTTCTTTTTTTTCTTCTGAAGAAGTTTCAATACAGCCGTAGGCAATTGATTCTATTTCTTTTTTTTCGAATTCAATAATGGCGTAACCGGTATTAGCAAGCCCAGGATCAATGCCAAGAATAATCATTTTATTCCTTTAAATTACTAAAAATATCAGTTGTATCTTCATAGTCTTCGAGTTTTTCCAAAAGGTTTTCAATCCGTTTTATTTTTTTAGGATCATTTACTTCAAGGGGATTTTTAGGCAGTGTTTCTATCTCGGCGCAGTCAATCGGATATTTTTTTTCCAAACCCTCTTTTATTTTTTGAAGATTTTCTTTTTCGGTGATGATACTAACGCCCTCATCGTCTTCCGCAACATCTTCTGCTCCAATTTCAATCGCATTTAATATTAATTCTTCCCGTTTTTCTTTTTCCGCTGTGATTCTTATTGTTCCCTTTTCTTCAAAAAGCCAGCGCACAGAATTAGTTTCCCCCAACCTCCCCCCGGATTTCGAAAGAATATTTTTTATATCCGAGACAGTCCGGTTTTTATTATCGGTGATAGCCTTAACAATAATGGCCACTCCGCCAGGGCCGTAAATTTCGTAAAAGACCTCTTCCATTTTCTTTCCTTCAATTTCTCCTGTCCCTTTATTTATGGCTCTTTCAACATTAATCAAAGGCATGTTAGCTATTTTTGCCCTCTCCATAGCCAGGCGGAGGGTGAAGTTAGTATCAGGATCACTTCCTTTTTCTCTGGCGGCAAGAGTGATAGTTTTTGAGAGCTTAGAAAAAACCCGGCCCCTTTTCTGATCAGTGGCCCCCTTTTGTCTTTTAATTCGAGACCACTTTGAATGGCCGGACATAACAAAAAAATAAATAAAAAATAATGAGATTATTATCCCAACTATAACATTTTTAAGCCTTTTCGTAAAGATAAGAACGGCTCTAATTTGCTAAATTTATATTATTTTGATAAAGTGAAAGCACTAAAATAAAAACGATGAAAAGAAGTTTAGAAAATTTACAAAAAATAAAAAGTTATAATACCGGAAAGATTATTGAATCAATAAAATCCCTGTCTGAGCAGGGTTTTCAATCGTTAACTGAAGTTTCTAAAATAAAATTTCCTAAAAACTATTATCAAGTTGATAAGGTTGTTGTGGCGGGGATGGGGGGTTCAAGTATTGGTACCGACCTTATCCGAAAAACCCTTGCAGATAAAATAAGGGTTTTTATTGAAATAAATAATAATTATAATTTACCTAATTTTGCCGATAAAAAAACACTGATAATTTCTTCTTCCTACTCTGGTAATACTGAAGAGGTTATTTCTGCAACTAAAGAAGCATTAAAGAAAAAACTTCCTCTCATTATAATTACTACCGGCGGAAAACTTGCCCGGCTAGCGAAAAATAAAAAAATTCCGGCTTATATTTTTGAGCCATTTTATAATCCCTCAAATCAGCCAAGAATGGGATTAGGTTATTCCATTGCCGGACAAATAGAAATTTTAAGGAAATTAAAATTAATTGATATTTCCAAGAAGGAAATAGTAGCCGCTCTTACTTTTCTAAATAAATCGGTGAAAGAATTCTCCAAAGAAAGACCTTTAGCAAAAAACCGGGCCAAAAAAACGGCCCAAAATATTTTTGGGAAAACCCCCGTTTTTTTTACCAGTAATTATTTTTCCGGCAATGCCCATATTCTCTCAAACCAAATAAATGAAAATTCAAAAAATTTCTCTTCGTACTACTCTTTTCCTGAATTAAATCACCATCTTCTTGAAGGCTTGACTCATCCTGAAAAAATGAAAAATTTTATTTTTATTTCTTTAGAATCCGAATTAGATAAACCGTCTATAAAAAAACGCCAGAAAGTTACCAAAAAAATACTACAAAAGAAAAAACTAAAATATCTTACCCTCAAACTTTCCGGTTCTGATATTTTAAGCCAATCATTTTGGCTTCTCGGATTTGGCAGTTATTTAAGTTTTTACTTGGCAGTTTTAAATAATGAAAAACCGCACTTAATACCCTGGGTTGATTTATTAAAAAAAGAACTGGCAAAATAATATAAGACTCCTGTTTGCCATGCTTGAACAGGAGTTTTTTATTATAGAAAATATAATGTTATAATAAGGTTATGAAAAAAGGTTTTAGAAGATTGGAGATTTGGTACAAAGAAAACTGGTCTTGGTTCTCTTTTCTCGTCCTTTTTTTAATTGCTTTTACTATTTTTGCTTATTTACAATATAGCTCGTCTTTTGCTGATCCCGACTCTTTCTATCACGCTAAAATGTCGTTATTTATCCGTGATAGAGGGGTAATAGAAGATTTTCCGTGGCTTCAATATACCGTTATAAGTGAAAATTTTACCAATCAACACTTTTTATATCATGTTTTTTTGATTCCTTTTGTTACTTTTTTTAATCCCTTAATTGGCATCAAATTAGCGACAATTTTCCTGGGTACTTTTTTGACTCTACTTTTTTATTGGATTTTAAAACATTTTAGGATAAGGTGGGCTTTTATTTACGCTCTTCTTCTTTTGACAATTAATCCTTTTGTTTTCCGGATTAGCCTGGCTAAAGCTCCCAGTGTTTCTCTGGTTTTTCTTTTGCTAGGTATCTATTTTATTTTTAATCATAAAATAAAATCACTTTTTTTCCTTTCTTTTATTTATGTCTGGTTCTATGGCGGTTTCGTTTTGATTCTGATTACGACAATAATTTTCCTTTTTGTGAACTATATTTACCACCATTTTTTAAAAAGGCCGTCCAGACATCATTTGTTGGAAAAAATGTATTCCTTAATTGGCCGCCACCGGAGATTTTTGGAAAGGAAAAAGTTATATTTAAAAATATTTTTGGCCAGCACTTTGGGTGTTATTTTGGGCCTTATTATAAACCCATACTTTCCCCAAAATTTTAATTTTTATTATCATCAACTGATAAAAATAGGCATAATTAATTATTCAAAGGTTATCGGAGTGGGTGGTGAATGGTATCATTATGGCTTTTTGGATTTGATTTCCAACACAATCGCTCTTTCTATAGTGCTGGTGATAGCCTTGGTTTTATTTATTATTTTCTTTAAAAAACAATCTAAACTTTCTTTAACCAGTTTTTTAATTTTTATTCTTTTCTTTATTTTTACTTTAAAGTCAAGAAGGTATGTTGAATATTATGTTCCCTTTGGTTTGTTTTTTGGGGCGGTGGCAATTAACGATTCTTTACGGGGAATTAATTTAAAAAAATACTTTTTGGATTTTAAAAAAATCTACTTTAAAAAAATGGCTCCAAAAATAATAATTACTTTGGTGGTTGTGTATATAATAGTTATTTTTCCAACCGTGGTAATACGTGATTTCCGGACCGCGAAAAATGATCTATCTTCTGGGATTGCTTTTGATAAGTTTTATTATGTTTCAAAATGGTTGGAAAATAATTCAGAAGAAGGCTCCATTGTTATTCATAGTGACTGGGATGATTTTCCCACTCTGTTTTATCATAATGACCATAATTATTATATTGTTGGGCTGGATCCTACTTTTATGTATGAATATGATGAAGATTTATATTGGAAATGGGTAAACTTAACCACCGGAAAGACAGTAGAAAATCTTTATTTCGTGGTAAAAAATGAATTTAAGGCCTCTTATATTCTGATAGAAAGAGACCATACCGGTATGTATAATAATGTTTCAAGAACGGATGGCTTTTCCTTGATTTACGAAGATGAGCAGGTCTATCTTTATTTTGTTAATTAATGCTTAAAATAATAAAAAAAAGAATAGGTATTGATTTCCTGCTTCTTTTTATTTTAGTTATTAATTACCTTTTTACTATTGAAAGATGGCACCATATTGGTTATATTCCCTTGCAAGGGCCCCCTGAAAATTTTTATTTTTTCTTTTTTGCGGTTATATTGATAATAATTTATTTTTTAATTTCATTTTCCAGTAAAATAGAAGAAAAAAGAAAACATTATCTGAAAACAGTTCTTGTCATTGTTACTATTTTTGTTTTTATTTTTTCTGCTATTGCTTATCAAATAGCGTTAAGAAAAATTAGCGAAAGTTCTGATTTTACTCATGATGGAGTCATAGGGACAGAGGAAGCAATTAAGTTTTTAGATAAAGGGCAAAATCCTTACGCTGTCGATTATAGAAATACCGCTTTTGGTGTCTTTAACGATAGCTATAGTGATGGATTAAGAGATAACCCGGCCTGGATTCATTATGTTTATTTACCCTTTCTTCCAATTTTCTCATTGCCCTTTTATAAAATATCGGAGGCATTTTTTTCTTTTTATGATCAGAGGATGGTATATGGTTTATTATTTTTTCTAAGTCTTTTTTTGATTTATAAATTACCCGAGAAAAAAAATAAAAAAATTATAGGTTTATTAATTTTTGCCTTCAATCCTTTGTTCTTCCCTTATTTTATTCAGGGTTATAATGACATTTTTGTTTTTTTCTGGATTTTGGCTTCTCTATATTTTTTAAAAATAAGAAAATTATCCTGGTCGTTAGTTTTTTTAGCCTTAGCTTGCGCTTCCAAACAGTCTGCCTGGTTAATTATACCTTTTTATTTGGCTTACCTTTATCTTAAAGAAGAGACTGTAAAAACATACGGCAGAAAAATAATGGCTGTTTTTAAAAAAATTATACCTTTGATTGCTATTTCTCTGGTTATATTTACCCCTTTTCTGGTCTGGGGGTTTAATGATTTTATTGATGACGTCTATCGTTATCCGGCTGGTTCTATTGAATCTAACTTTCCCATGGTAGGCTATGGTATTTCCCACCTTATATATAAAATGGGTTTGGTTAATACTATTTGGGATTATTTCCCTTTTTGGATTTTACAGGTAATTTTTTGTCTTCCTTTGCTGTATTTTTTAATAAAAAAACAAAAAGAAGACAATGCACTTTCCACTCTTGTTTTTAGTTATGGAATTTTTCTTTTTGTCTTTTGGTTTTTTTCGAGATTTTTTAATAGTAATTATGTCTCATATTTATCACTATTATTCTTAGTAAGTTACTTGATTGAAGAAAAAGAGTGTAATCAAATTAAATAACAAGCAATTTATTAATAAAATATGAATGATATTTTAAAAAATATTAATAAAAGGGAGTATTTTTTTGTTTTAATAATGGTTTTTGTTTTGATTGTAATTACCACGGCCCCGACTATTTTTGGTTTTTCTAACCTCTATGTTTTAGTTGAAGATTTTATTTATTATAGTGATCTACAATTTCGAGAAGAACCGGAATATATTTATCTCGATCAAAAATATAAAGACGCTTTTGAATGATTAAAGACTTAAAAGAACTATCTAAATATATTTTTACATATTTTTCTTTTGATTGCTGGTTGTTATTATTTTTAGCAACATACTCCTCTTATTGTACTAGAATCCATTTTTATACGCCTTATTTTTATGATTTCTTTTTATTTCCAATCACATTAGTAATTCTTGGAATCTATTTCTATAAAGATCGTAAATTCCGTTTGGTTAAAGACAAAAAACAAATTTATGAAAAGAAACTAGTATTAGTATTAGCAATAATAGTTGTGTTTCTAATTGGTTATCTTTATATTACTTTTGATAATTCAAATCATTTGGTTTTTAAATATACTCATGATGAAATAATCGTCAGTGAATATGCAATGGAAAATTTACTAGAAGGAAAGAACCCTTACTTTGAAAATTATTATAACACACCACTTGAAGACTGGTTTCCTAATAGACAAATACCAGTACTTGAATTTAGGTCAATAAGAGTCTTTAATCCTGCTTTTGTTACTTATGCCTATTTACCAACTCAATTTCTAACCCCATTACCTTTTTATTTAATTATAAAAAATTTGTTTAATTGGTACGATCATCGAATATTTTATTTTTTCTGTTTAGTCGGTATAATACTGATTTTATTTCGGCTGATAAAAAATCCAAAATATCGTCTACTTCTTTTCATTACTTTATTCTTCGGGATATATTTTATTAAATACTCTTATTATGGATGGAATGATTTATTAGTTTTATTTTTTCTTTTATTGTGTTTATATTTTTTGAAAAATAGTAAAATATGGTGGTCGGTTCTTTTTCTTGGTCTTGCTGTAACTAGCAAGCAGACAGCCCTGATTATTACCCCATTCTACTTTTTATATCTTTATCAGGATAATAAATTATATTTTAAAAAAATATTAAAAAAAGTTATTTTACCCGGTCTTGTTTTAACAGGAATTTGTCTTTTGATTGTTCTTCCCTTCTTTTTTTGGAATAAGGGGGCTTTTATTGAAGACGTCTTAGAGTATCAGACTGGTGAATCGGCATATAGTTATCCTATTAATGGTTTAGGTTTTTCACGTCTAGTTTATATTGTTAGGGCTGTTAATTCGGTTAATGATTATTACCCTTTTTCCACCTGGCAAATTATTTTTGCGATTCCTCTGGCTATTTTTCTTCTGGTAAAGCAATTCAAAAATAATACCTTAAAAAGATTGATTCTTAATTATTGCCTTATTCTTTTTATTCTCTGGTTTTTTTCCCGCTCCTTCCTGGACACTCACATGACTTATATTGCTTCATTTTTACCTATTGCTTACTTTATAGATGAATAATTAATTATATGAAAGAAATTTTACAAAGTATTAACAAAAAAGAATGGCTATTTGTGTTAATTATGGCCTTCGTTTTGATTTTGGTAACTACCGCCCCAACTATTTTTGGATATTTAATAAAACCAGAAAATAAATTTTTTCCGGCCGTTCATTCTATGGGAGCTGGTGATTTTAATATTTACTATTCATATATTGATCAAGCTAAGGAGGGCAAACTTATATTTAGCGATTTATTTACTTCAGAAGACCACTCTCCTTTTATTTTTAACCCCTTTTGGTTATTAGTGGGGGTGGGGGCCCGTCTTTTTAACCTTTCCAGTATTGCGGCTTATCAGATATCGAGAATATTAATGATTATTGTTTTTTCTTTTGTTTTATATTTATTTATTAGTTATTTTATAAAAAAAATTAAGCTTCGGCGTTATTCTTTTTTCTTCCTGATAATTGCCTCCGGGCTGGGTGGATATGCTATGCCTACGATTAGAAATATATTTAACAATCAAATTAATTTAAAAATTTATCCCATGGATCTTTGGGTCTCAGAGGGATTCAGCTTTCTTACTATTTACCATAGCCCCCATTTTATTATGTCTACAATTCTGATTATGTGTTCTCTTCTTTTTATGTACCACTCATTTTATAAAGAAAGGTGGATTTATACTATTGCCGCCGGGCTTATGGCCAATTTTTTAATTTTTTTCCACCCCTTCCACCTTCCTACTTTATTGGCTGTAGTTTTGATTTATATTTTCGTAAAATCATTTAGAGACTGGAAGTTTTACTGGGTCTATATAAAAAAATATATTGTTTTTGTTTTTTTGATGCTTCCTGCTATTCTCTATCATTTTTTAATTCTTATTTATAATCCAATCGCCGCCGGACGAGCAGTAGGCAATATTTGTTTGACACCGAACTGGTGGGTGGTAATAATTAGTTACGGCCTTATTTTACCTTTTGCCATATGGGGAATAATAAAAAAAAGAAAAAACGAATCCTATCTTTTTATTATTGTATGGGTTATAGTCCAATTTATATTAATTTTTTCTCCTCTCACTTTTCAACGTCGGCTGACTCACGGGCTTCAAATTCCTCTGGCCCTTCTAGCTTTTGTTGGTCTTTATAGTTTATATAAATTTATTGATAAAAAAATAAAATTAAATAGATGGATTAATAGCCCTTTAATTGTCTTGGTATTAATTTTATTTTTTGGTTTTTCTAACCTCTATGTTTTAGCTGAAGATTTTATTTATTTTGGTGATTCTCAATATCGAGAAGAGCCAGAATATATTTATATTGATAAAGAATATAAAGACGCTTTTGATTGGTTAAAACAAAAAACACCTAAAGAAGCTATTGTTTTAGGTGACCATATTCCCAGTCACTTTACCTCTGGTTTTTCATTAAGAAGGACTTATCTTAGTCATTGGGTAGAAACATTAAATTTTTGGGAGAAAAGGGATAAAGTAATAATGTTTTATCAGACAGAAACAGGAGATCAATGGCGTAAGGACTTTCTAAAAGCGGAAAAAATAGATTATGTATTTTATACGCCATTTGAAAAAAGGCACGGAGAGTATAATCCAGCCTTAAGTAATTATTTATCCCCAGTTTTTAGCAAGGGGGAGGTAATTATTTATGAAGTTTTATAAAGTTATCCACAGGAGCCCTACCTCACCTAATTTTTCTATATTAGTAATGTAAGGTCTAAAAACCTTATTTTTATCCAGTCCCATCTTGCCTTCAGGTCTATAAATAGAGAGCTTCACTTCAAAGCTGTTTTTTATTTGGCTGGGAATAAGAAGCTGGAAATTAACTTCAATTTTTTCCCCTACTTTCCAATCATGGGTAGGGTAAAATGCTGACAAAGGGTAGTTTGTTTCGTAGCTTTCTCCTAAACTTGAAAAAGAAAATTTAACCTGGTAATCAACCTCAGTTTTCTCAAGAGATTCCCAATAAAGAGAAAGAGGCAGTATTTTGTATTCAATACCATCTAGGACAGTGTTTTTTACTGGACCATTTATAAAACCTTTTAATTTTATGGGAGTATAGTTTTTATTTATAAGATTAATTTCTTCGGGGAAATTATCTAATTTTTGATAAGGCAAAGGCAAATTATTTTCTGCGTCTTTTTGATAAAGAAGATATTTGTCTACATAGGTGACCAACCCAAAATTATTTTCTTCAATAAGATTTCTTATTCTACTCGCCCCGGCGATATTTTTTTCATCAAATTCCCGATAGAGAAACTGGTAATAAAGAAAATCCGTATAATCAAAAAGGAGGTATTCCGTGTCTCCCGGAATTTTATATTCATAATCAGAATATTGTTTGTGGCCAAGGTATTGGTAGCTTAAAGAGTAAATCTTTTCTCTAGAAGAAAGGTGAGGCAAAAAATGAAAACTCGTCGCGACAGCAACCCCTTCAGGAACTTTTTTAACAAAATAATTGCGTAAAGAAATTTCCTCTTTTATTTCTGGGTAATTTATAAGATCCTTCACAAAATAAAAAGCAGGGCCTATTACTAGAGTTGAATAAAGGGTGATTAAAAAAAATATGGTCAGAAAAATCGTTTTTTCTCTTTTTAGAAAATTTAAAATTTTTGATCTATTTTCTTTGTAAAATATTTTTTCAAAAACAAAGATAAGAGAAATAAAAAGAAAAGGAATAAAAAGCGAAGTGTAATGGATTTCCAGAGCCAAGGCCCCGGCCGAAGAAAGGAAGATAATTTGAAAAAATATCAAAAGAGAGGGTAAAAGATATTTAGGCCTTAGCAGGGGCAGAAAAGCGAAAGGAATAAATATTCCTATAGTAAAAGAAAGATTATTTAACGAAAGAAAATGCTTAATAACTTGCCAAGGGTGGTTCAGTATTCCCAAAATAATTGATTTGATGTCATTACCAAGCCATCCGTAGTAAAGGATAAATTTATATTGGCCATATCCAGATATTACTCCGGTCATCTTCATAGAAAATAAAAACCATCCAATGCCTAAAATTAAGGGAGTAATTATCCACTGCCATTTTCTTTTTTCAATTGCCGATAAAACTCCAAACATAATTATGACCAAAGAAATGTCTTCTCGAACCAGGAGAGAAATTGATAAAAACAGCAAAAACAAGCCAAATTTTTTGTCAAGGTAAAAGTAAAAAGTAAAGAATAGAAAAAATATGGCTAAAGTAATAATATGAAATTCATAAGCATTAATATTATGAATAAAAACATTCAAAAGATAGAGTGTGCCTATAAAAAGACTGAGAAAGGGCGACAGTTTTTTGCGGGCGATTAAATAAAGGGGCCAGACAGAAAGACCAAGAATAAAACTTTGAAGTATCAGAAGAATAACAGGACTTTTTATAATATAATAAACAGGAAGAAGAAAAGGAAGAATGATGGCAAAATGATCTCCCAAATAAGAATGAGGATGAATAGTTAAACCAAATAAATTGCCTTGACTGGTATTGTAAAAAACTTGATTAAAAATTGCTAAATCAAGACCGATATAATTAAAAGAGAAATATTTATAAAGACAAAAAATTGAAAAAACAATAATATAAGTAATTGTTAAAAATAAAAGAATTTTTTTATCATTCTCCTTGATGTATTTTTTTAATTGAACACTTTTATTGTTCAGTCTGTCAGCTAAAGTCATTAGTTTTTTAGTGTTTATTACTAGTTTATTTTATCTTATATTTTTGAAGAAAACAAACCGCCCCCCGCGAAAGCGGGGGGCGGCGTATATCTCAATTAGAAATTATCCTTTAGGTAGTCACATTAGCGGTAGTGCCAGCAACAAAAATGACGATGGCCCAGGCTAACAAGACGATAATCAAGCCAATAACAGCGGCAGAAATTACTTTTTTGGCTTTTTCTATTCTTTCTTCATTGCCGGCAGCAGTCATCCATTGAAAACCACCAATGATGATCATAACGACAGCGACGAGAGCTAAGATTCCAAGAACCCATTGGATAATGTTAATGACAGTTTCTTTAAGGTCAGCTGTTCCAAGACCGACTTCAACGGGTTCAATAGAATAACTGGTAGCAGCAGAAGCAACGAAAGGCATGGCTAAGAGAAGAATAGAACTTGTGATTAAAGCAAATTTTTTCATTATTTCACCTCCTTTCCAAACTAAGATTAGTTTTTAAGAATTATTCAGTTACATTAGCGGTAGTGCCAGCAACAAAAATGACAATGGCCCAGGCTAATAAGATGACGATTAAACCAATAACAGCCGCAGAAATAATTTTTTTCGCTTTTTCAATTCGATCTTCATTGCCGGCAGCAGTCATCCACGTAAACCCACCATAGATAATCATAACGACAGCGACGAGAGCTAAGATGCCAAGAATCCATTGGATGATGTTTATGACGCTGTCTTTAAGGTCAGCTGTGCCTAGACCAACTTGACTGCCAATGTCTTCGATAGAATAACTGGTAGCAGCGGAAGCAACGAAAGGTAAAGCCAAAATAAGCAGAGAAGTGGCAATAAGTGTGATTTTCTTCATTTTTTTGTTTTCCCTTTGTTAAATTTCTTAGTATAGAAATTTCTTTTATTTATTATATCTTAAATCTTCCTATTTGTCAAATTTATTCTAATAAATTTATGTGGTTTCGACCATTGTTTTTAGGAGATATTGAACAATTACCCAACTGGCAAGAATAGTAACGATGCCAATCGAGGCCCAGAGCAAAGCATCTTTTGCTTTTTTCACTTGCTCGGCATTACCGCCAGAGGTAAGCATAAGAAAACCGCCCCATATAAAAATAAACAAAGCAAAAACCCCTACTGCCCCCAAGAGTATTCGAATTATGCCTGTAAAAAGGCAAATCAAATCATTGCATTTTAATGGGTTGAAAAGTTCAGAATTACTACCGTTGGCTAAAACAGTCAAGGGAACGAATAAGAAGGTTAGAGAAAATAAAATAATAATCTTTTTTTTCATATTGTTTAATTTATTAAAATTAAGATTAGAAGTTAATTAGAAACAGTTGCCTATTCCATCTGGAAGTGTGGGGGGGAGAATAGGCACACGTAATTCCGGGTAAAAATACGTACCGACTAGCGAAGTATTACATTTTGATTTAGCTATCCAATCGCAGGCATACCAGCCTATAGCAGGGTCATCTTCATCTACATGGGAAAATTCAGCACAAGTGCCATAATTACAGTCGTCATAATTATTCATTTTAGATAAAGCATCCTCTTCTGTCGAATATATGTAATTTGTTTCATGATTAGTATCCCGGCATTCACTTCTTTGTACATAACAAGTATTTAGAATTTCTACACAAACATGCCACTGACAGTCTATAAATGTTGCTAATTCGTCATTATTAAATACTTCATCGGAGAGGCAGCCTGTATCGGTATAATAACAGGATTTTGACAAATCAGTAGGAAGACAAAAACCAACTTCACATATTTCATGGTCTATACAAGATCCCTCCACTGCATAATTATAAAGACCTTGTTCATTATAATTTATACAATCTTTTTTTTCTAATACATCCAGGCAGCGAGTTAAAGGATTGTTTGGTGTATCGTCAGGAATACAACAATATTCATATTCCTCTTTTGGGAGAATGGGTACAGGTTCAAAACTGGCGTTGCAGGTGCCCGATCCTTCAGCAATAATTTTCCAAGTATTTTCTCCTACAACTCCGATAGGATCCGCAATTCCTGAGTTGATCTGAAAATTAAAAACACACTCATGAGTCTGTTTGCCAAAACAACCATCTACCGCTCCGCAATCACAGCCATCCAACTTTCCAATATCTCTTTGTACACGCTGAACATTAATATCGGTAGGAGAACCTCTTTCTCCGCCACAGCCATATTTAAGATTATTTTTTTCACAGGCAAGATTGAATTCGGTATGACATTCCTCACCGCCTCCCCACCAAAACATGCCATCTATTCTAGTATCCTCGGCAAAGGCAAAAATATAAAAATTTACCATAATCCAGGCCGTTAAAACAATTAACATGCCTACAACAGCTCCTTTTAAAACATTTTTAGCTTTTTGGATATGTTCAGGCCGGCCAGCGGCAATGATCATGCCAAACCCACCCCAAATAAAGAAAAAGAGGACAGCCACGGCCAATAAAGACAAACCGAAACGATAAGCATTAATAAGAAGGCCCACAAAATTGTCAAAACCGCAGGCATTATAATCAAAAACATTTACTATATTACCATTTTTTGCTTTGTCATAATCACTAGCGTAAATGCATTTTACGTTTTTACACTTATCTTCATTTAAAGTAGCATCACCGCCGATTTCTACTTGATAAACAGTCACATCACAATCCGGAAGAATTTTAGGTAAACTTATCGCCTGAGCTTTTAAAGGGACTGTAAAAATGATTAAGAGAATAAGAGTTAAAATAATTTTTTGACTTAGTTTCATAGGTTTACAAAGAAAACTCAATTTTTTCTGCTGCCAAATTAATAGCTTCATAAACACTTTGGTTTTCTAGTGCCACTGAATCTATCATTTTAGCGAAGTAATTTTCAACGGCTGTTGCATCCCGACCTGTGTACCAGTTCTTGGCGGTAAGGGCCTGATTGGCCCATATTTCAAGCCCCTGATTATTAACCTGGTCTTTAAGAATAGATTTAAGAGGAGATATTTGCCCGGTTTTTTCGATATATTCTTTATTTCTATTTTCCCGAGCAATGAATTGGACAAGATCCCAGGCTTCTTGGGGAACAGAAGATTTTTTAGCCACAGTATGAACCCAATATTTTCCAAAGTTAATTTGAACAGGATTGCCGGCTTGATTAATAACTCTGTCTAGACCAGGTGTAATATGAAACATACTGGTGATTCCATAATTCAAACCCCCTGTCCTCTCAATCTCTTTTTTGTCGGCCAGAATGCCGATATAGTAAGCTGATTTACCGCTGTTAAAACTATCTAAGCTTTTTGGCTGAGAAGAATTCCAAGAATATGTTTCTTTGTTAAAATTAGCAAAAGTAGAATAGAACTCTAATGCTCTTGCACCTAAGCTTTCGGTTTCCACTAAATCATCAAAAGTTATTGTTTCTCCGTCAGTAGAGATCATACTGGCCCCGTTTTGCATCATGAGAAGAGAGAGAATTTCATAGTAATGATTAATATTGGAAGAAAGCCCAAGGGCAATAGCTGACTGAAGAATATTATTTTGGTTGTCAAGAAGAGTAAGTTTTGAAGACTGGCTTACTAATTCATTCCAGGTTTTAGCCGGCTCTACAATAAAAGCATTATTTAAGAGGTCTTTGTTATAGTAGAGGGCGAGCGTATCTATACTATAGGGAAGACCATAAATTTGCCTTACTCCAGCCGTATTTGTATAAACAATATCATCATAAATGATATCAATATAATCATTTTGAATATCCCGTGTAGTAGGGGAAATTTTGGTCACTTTATTTATTTGAGTAGTGTTTCTAAAAAAAACTTTTTTTGTCTCATAGTAAGATGTAGTTATTTTACTTGGCATTGGTTTTATAAATTCCTGATATTTTTTTACCCAAGTTGAGGGAAGAGTGAAAATATCCGGACCTTGATCACGTGCCCAAGCTTGAATTAATTTTTCTTCATATTCCCCAATCTTTAATTCACGAAAATTAACAGTGACATAAGGATGGTAGCTCTGAAAAGCAGTTACTATTTCTTTATAGTCATTTTCACTTCCTTCAACGATCCAATAATTTAGAGTAACTGGAACAGGAGTCACGCTTGAGCTGCGCATAAATAAACCGACAATAATTGGTATTGAAATTAGTAATAGAATAGCGCCGATAATTATATATTTTCTCATTTTTTTCGCTTAAGATATTCTTTAAGTTGTTTTTTTGTTTCTGGGTGTTTGAGACCAAATTCAATATTAGCTTTTAGGTAACCAAACTTACTGCCCGTGTCGTAATATTTTGCTTTTTTAATAACGCAAGCCATTACCTTTTCTTCTTTGGCTAATTTATTAATCGCGTCAACCAACCATACCTCTCCGCCTTTGCCGGGCTTTTGTTTTTTTAAATGCCTAAAAATCCCGGGGGTAAGTAGATAGGCGCCGTGGGCCGCGAGTCTTGAGGGCGCTTCTTTGGCCGAAGGTTTTTCAACGATTTCTTCAATTTGGTGAATATTTCCCTCAACCCTCTTGGCCTTAGCAATGCCGTATTTACTTACTTCTTCTTTTTCGACTTTAATAGCAGAAATGACCGAACACTTATATTTTTTATAAACATCCAGCATTTGTTTTACCCGGGGCGGAGTTGAATAGATAAATTCGTCTCCCCAAATAACCAAAAAAGGTTCATCTCCAATTAGGGGTTCGGCGCATAAAGCGGGGGTGCCGTTACCGTAAGGCCCTTTTTGGCGGATGAAAATAAAATTCGCTAAATCAGCAATTCTTTTTATTTCTTGAGATTTGCTTTTCTTGCCGGTTTTATTTAATTTTTCTTCCAATTCTACTGAGTGGTCAAAATGATCTTCAATTGCTTTCTTATTTTTATCGGTAACGATGATAATATCTTTGATACCGGAGGAGGAAAGCTCTTCTACCACGAATTGAATGACAGGCTTGTCTACGATAGGCAGCATTTCTTTGGGTAAGGCTTTGGTTGCAGGAAGAAAGCGGGTACCGAGTCCAGCCGCTGGTATTACTGCTTTGGTTACTTTGGTCATCGTAAAAATAAATTAAAAACTGCCCATATTATAACAAATAAGGGCAGTTCTGTAAAATTTAATTATTCGTTTTGTCTAGAATTTTACTATTTAACTAAGTCAACCTGAATTTCGTTTAGATTGCCTGGCATTCTACTACTGTACGATGCCATCCTCGACTGTTAAGGTATTACTGCAAGTAACCTGATTTGCCGTGTCAACAACACATATGGAGTAGAAGTGCGTACCATCTGTCAGGTCCACTTCGGCATCTCGGGTATCGACGTAATTTACGGTACTTGCACTAGAGATCGCTTTGAGGTGTCCGTCGGCCGGATAGGTGGGTGTGGCATCAGTTTTTGACCAGACAACTTTATAATACTTAAAATCTAATTCCTCCGATTTTGTCCATGAAAGGGTGACCTCGCCCGAACTAATTGATCCAGAGAGTGTTACAGCACTGGGTGCATCATTTTCATTGATTGCAGTAAGCTGTACAACATTACTGCAGATAGTTTCGTCGCCAACTGCGCAGATCCGGTAGTAATAACTTGTTTCGCTTATCGCTGATGAATCTCGATAACTGGTGCCACTCTTGCCTATTGCAGCGATGTATCCGTCATCGGGGTACAGAAGATCGGCGTTTGTTTTTGAACGAACCACTTTATAATACTTAAATCCTGCCATAGTTGAAACATCTGTCCACCAGATACCAACCCCAGTTTCTTCTGCTTTAGCGGACATTGTAAGAGAGATCTCTGTTGATGATGTGTCTGGAGCCGTTACCGTAATATCATTTGAATAAACCCCACATTCAGATCCCAGGTATTGGCAAACTCGAAAATGCCAGGTTTTGCCGTCTTTTAATTCCCAGTGGTAGCTCTTGTTTTCCTCTTTGTTTAAGTAGACATAATATGAACCTGGGTAAACCGGATTTTCTCCCAAGCTTCTTACAACTTTATATCCCTTACTAGTATCAAGACCGGTAGCCGTCCATGAGAGGCTCACACCTGTGCTACTGGCAGAACCGGTCAAAACAATACTGCCTGTTTCTTCAGTTGAGGTGTTGGTATTTGAATTTGTTTCTTCTCCAGTATTATCTTCTTCCTCTTCTTCTTTATTTTCAAAATCAAGAAAGCCTAGCTCTTTCTTACCGGTTTCATCTTGGCCCTTGTTCCACATTACAAATTCTTTATTTTTTACTTCTTCTTGGGTCATCTCTCTCACTTGCTTAACTTCTTCGGGCCGGTTTTCGTTTTCAACGTAATATTTTTTGCCTTCTTCAACGGTTACTGTTTCCTGGTTTTGAATCTTTACTTTTACACTACTTTCATAAACCTCTATTCCTTTTTCTGTTTCTTTGTTGATGGTGTTGTAGGCCGTACCCACTGCCTCATAAGAAGTGTCTTCAGCTTCAACAGTATAGGTTCGGCTTGCTTTAGTTACCCTTGAATAAACCTCTCCGTTTTCGTTTACAATCACGATATCATTGGGGTCCATGCTTTTTAGGGTAATTTTTGTGTCATTATTTATTCTTATGGCACTACCGTCATCCAAGTTAATTATAGCCCTACCCTCGCCGACAATTTCTACGGAGTAGCCTTCGAATAAATCATCGCTTAATTCAGCTTTTATCCATTCTCCGTTTACTTCTTTGTATTCCACGGCTCCTTCCAGATAAGAAAAGGCAGCTCCGATATCAACGGTTTTATCTTCGACAACTGTATTGGTGCTAACGGTCTCTTCCTGAAAATATAGGCGGTATACGGCGTATCCACCCAATAGAATAATAAGAATGATCAAAATGATTATGAGAGGTTTATAAGATGTTTTTTTAGTTTCAGGTTTATTGTCCTGAATGGGCGTTGTTTGATTTTGTTCTTCCATAATAATTGTTTTAGTTAATAAAAAGAGGCGCAAAATTTACCTCCTTATTTAATTCTATAATAAAAATGTTTATTTGGCAATTTATTCTTCAATCAATTTTCCACTGATATTTTTTTTCTTTTTTCTTGAGTTTATTAATGTCACATTTAAAACATAAACCATTATGACAGCAAATAAAAGAGCCGCATTTTTGGCAGGTCCATTTTTTCTTTTGCCAAGTAATAAATTTCTTTAATCCGTGTTTTTTTATGTATTTGTTATTTTCTATCATACTCATATGGAATTTTTCCTGATAGCGTTTATCAAGTTTTTCAAGAGCTAGGCAAGGCATTTTTTTACACTTAAAACAAGAATCCAATTTTTTATTTTTATAGAAAGAACACCTTTTCTTAATAAAAGCACAATTTTTATTTCTTATCCGACAACCAGAACAGTAGGGCATCTTCACTCCTTTGGTTTTTACGTTATGTTTTTTGGCCAAGTAACCAGAACAAAGGGCGCAAAACATGCCACAGGGAGCAACAAGGATTTTTTCTAACTTTTTTTTCATCATTATTATTATACCAAAAAACCTAAAAAGAAATTTTCTCTAAGGGTGGTTTATAGTATTTGTTTATTTACCTATTACTGTATTAATTTTTTCTAACAGTTCTGTTAGGTGAATATCGTCTTTTCTGACAAAATCACTGGCTCCGAGAAGCCTGGCTTTCTTTTCCACGTCTTCTTGGTTTAGGCTAGTTAAGACAATAACCGGAATTTCCACTGTAGGCTTTAAATTTTTTAATACCTCATAGCCGTCCATAACCGGCAGCATTATATCGAGTAAAATAAGATCAGGCTGGAATTTATCCACCATATCTAATCCAGTCTGGCCGTCCTCAGCGGTTTCAACCTCAAAATTTGCCTTCTCAAGCATAGATTTAAACATAAAAAGAAGAGATTTTTCATCTTCGATAACTAATACTTTGGTGGCCATAGGTTTTATTTATAATTATTAGGTATTTATATCTTAATACTTTCAACAAAAAATGGCAAGATGAGTAATAATTTCCGGTAATTACTTAAGATTTGCTAATTTCCTTGGTTACTTTTTGTGTGTTACCGAATTTGGAATCAAAAACGATCAGTATTTTTATATTTTTTGCATTTTATAGGCAAAAACATAGGTACTTTTTTGATATATTCTTCATATTCTTGCCCGAATCTGGCAATAAGCAATTTTTCTTCAAATTTTGATATTTTGTAATAAAAGATAATTATTATCACCCAGATTAAAATTGAATAAAATGAAAAAGTGAAAATTATTAATCCCAAGTCAAGAAGAATCACGCTTAAATATATAGGATGTCGGATAATAGAAAAAACACCTGTGTTAATAATTTTTGGCTCTTCTATTTTTCCTCCAAAAACTGTTTTTAAACCGGAGTAAGCCAAATATCCGGAAATAATGAGAAACAAACCAGCCAAAGAGATTCTTATTATTGGAGAAATATTATTAGTTAAAAAGGATGACCATTTAAAAATAAATGAATCCATAATCCAAACTGTTAGAAAAATGATCAATAAAATAAGTTGCCCCATGTCACCCCATTTATGTTCACCGGTTAGGTCTTTCCGGTGCCGGTGAGCGTGGGATTTTCTTAGGTAATTTTGGTTATCCATTTTTTTTATAATTATTTATCTTTCCAAGCCCACCAGTATAAAAGTTCAGGATTATGGACTTTATGTGAGGCGTAATAAATAGCCATTCGGAGAACATAAAGAAAACAACGATCAATTTTTTCTCCTTTGGCATTACATATTTTTACGTATAACTTATCTGGATCTTTATTTTTTAAATCTTTTACAGAGTGAATACCAGTGGCGTATAAATAGGGAGCAGACCTTTTTCCAATAAAGGGAATTGTTTGTAGTTCCTTTAAGCTTTCTTTTTTCATAAGATTTGGCGGTGGGTGCAGGACTCGAACCTGCAAGCCCCGTGAGGGGCGCCGCTTTTCGAGAGCGGTGCCTTACCAATTCGGCGCAACCCACCTAAACATGCTAACTATAATAAGTTAATGTTATCATCAGAACGATATTTTCTCAAATAAAAAAAGGTCGCGCTAAACGAGCTGAGCTCGATGAGGCGCGACCATATTTTAAGTAACAGACTTGAGTCCGTTTTGGAACTCTTCGTAAGTAGGAAGATTTGATCCTCCGGGTTTAGTCACTTTAAGTCCGGCAAAAACCCGAGCCCAAAGGAGACATTCTTCCAGGTCTAGGCCGTTAAGTACGGCGGCCACGAAAGCGCTGGTGAAGGCATCCCCGGTACCGGTGGAACTAACCGGTTTGCCTAAGGTGATTGCTTCTCTTCTAGAGTTAATGTCTGCCCCAGAAAAAATCATACCATGGAGGTTTAAAGTAACAATAACGAAAGGAATGCCAATTTCATGCAGGAAAAGAACATCTTCTCGGCGAATATCCCCTTCTTTCATTCCTTTTCCCATACAAAGAGCCAACTCCTCGTGATTAATAATCAGTAGATCAATTCCTTTAATTGTTTTTAAAGGAATATTTTTGATCAACTCTGGCCTTGGGTTAAGGATGCGGAAAGACGATTTCGCTTCAAATAAAGCGTGGACCAAAGGCAGGTCTTTATCAGTGACACCACTGGCGATAACAATCTGTGGCTGACATAAACTAACCTGTTTTTTAAGGTCTTCTGTGGCTTCATCTGTTTTTATCAGAGTTCCTTTGGTTGAAAGAGTTAGGTTACCGCCCTCATCTTTTCCCTCTGAATCGATAATTAAGGTAGAGACTGAAGTATCATCATAAACAGGAAGGGGGTGAAAATCAATCCCAAGACCAGAAACATGAGACTGAAGATAGGCGTTGTGGGGCTCATTAGGATTTTCTGAAACACAGCCCAGAAGTTTAACTGTCTTCTCAAATACATTGGTCAGAGCAAGGGCGATATTTAATGAAGTTCCTGAAACCCTTCTTTTTAGGGAAACGGGAGTTTTTGAAAGCCCACTGTTAATTGGGCCAATCTTAGTTTCTTCAATACAGACCGAGGGGGCGACTAATACATCCCATCCGTTATGTCCGTCTATACCAAAAAGCTGCCTAACGTTCATCAAAATACCTCCATTTTTTGCTACAAGTTAAAAGAACATAAAATCACCTTAATGAATAAATGCCATCTTGTCAACAAAATTATCACCAGTTATTAATAGTTGTCTATTGTTTGGTTTAGTGATAGAATAATTCTACCTAAATATTTAAATATTTTAATAATAATGAGTGAATTGAAGGGAAAAAGAGTTTTAATATTTACCGGCGGGGGACTGGCACCAGCTTTAAACCCCACTCTTTATGGTATTATTAGGGAAGCCCAAAGACAGAGAATGAAAATATTAGGCGGTCTTTTTGGCTGGGCTTGTTTGAAGGAGAATGGTAAAGCAATTAATTTAACTAACTTTAACCCCCTTCCTCTTAAAGATATCGGCGGGACTTTTTTACGCTCTAGCCGGACAAATCCAATGGGCGAAAAAAACGGCCTTAAGATAGTTAAAGAGAAATTAAAAGAGTACAAAGCGGATTATGTAATCGCCATCGGTGGTGATGACACTCTTGGAGCAGCCAATAAATTATTTAAAAAGGAAGGTATAAAAATTGTTGGCGTGCCAAAAACAATTGATAATGATTTACACGGCACTTACTGGTCTCCGGGCTTTCCTTCGGCGGCTTATTACACGGCTAAATTTTGTGAGGAAATAAAGATAGATGCAGCTTATACTCTTTCTCGGGTATTTATAATTGAAGTACTGGGGCGCAAATCAGGCTGGCTAGCAGCCGCTTCTTGCTATGGTTCTGCGGATGTTATTATTCCTCCGGAGAAGAAAGTAAAGGTTAATGACGTTTTAAACTTAATTGAAAAAAGATATAGAGAGAACGGAAATTTTGCTACTGTCGTTCTTTCAGAAGAGGCAAATTTTGATAAAATTAATGGCCTAAATCAAAATCAGAATGATACCTTTAAAGTAAAGAGAAAAAGCTATGTTGCTCTTGGGTTAAAGAATGAAGTGACAGAAAAACTAGGATTAAATTGTAAGGCATTATTCCCGGGTAATTTTATGCAGACGGGATCGCCTATTAAGATAGATGCCACTACCGCCTGCAGTCTTGGCCATCATACTGTTAGTATGTTAAAGGAAGAAAAGTTTGGTCAAATGGCCAGAATTGAAAGAAGAAAAAATCCGGATTCAATCCAGATTTCTGACATACCTTTAGAAAAAGCAGTTGATAAAGTTAAGCTATTGAATGATAATTATTTTAATTTTGAAAAATATCGGGTAAAAAATAAATTTCTTGATTATATGGCCCCTATTCTTGGAAAGTTTAAAGAGAAACATCATCGCTATCATAAACTAATGCAGAAAATTGCAAAGTATTAATTAAAAAAATCCCTGGTTATTGAGTTGGGGTCCCGGTCACGTAGTGACCAGGGATAAAAAAATAAGGCGCTTCGTAGTCAAAGCGCCTTTAAGGTACTAGGAGACGGCTTTTAAAAGCCGGGATTTAAGTTCGGCTATCACCTTTTTGGGAAGAGGTTTGTCCTGAAAGTGTGAATCAGCGAAGAAATCCCTGAGCTCGTCTTTGGTTATCAGACCTTTATAGCCGTAAAAACAGGCAATTTCTCTAAGGTCATAAACGTCGGTAAATTCGAGTTTTTTGATAATGGGAATATCTTCATTGGTAGCGGTAATGAAAGTTCTAACCAGTCGGTTTTTGAACTTTTCGAGAGTGCTTTCCAGCTTGATTCTTTTCAGGTAGCGGATGATTTCGTTTTCGTAGACCTTGTAGTACTGCGGTTTAAGCCGGCAAAGCTGAACAAGGAAGACGATCATGACACCGAGTTTGGAGTAATGGCGAAAAATGCCGATTTTGCGGGTAATAGGGTCTTCTGGTTCAGGAATTTCGAGCAGGTAGTGCGAGCCCACCTTGATTTTCGGGGGGACAAGATCCACATAAATAGCCTTCTGGCCATCCGAGCTTACGAAATTCCTGGGAATCAGATCAATGCCGACCGACATTCGGTCGCCTTTGTCAGCCTTCATAAGGTTGCCTAGACAGTGAAACGAGAGTCTCATATTCTCGACAATTTCCTTCTCGGACTTAGCGCCTCGCACACTTCTTTCCAGACTCTCGCCCATAAAAGGACTAATGTGGATGACAAGAAGTCGGCCGTCAAAAGGCAGAAGAACAAATCCCTTGTCGGGAGGAAGACAGACATTTAGCTTGCGAAGTTTTTCACAGTAAGCAAGAACATGTCCGACAAAGGTAGTTGCTTCTCCAGTCGGGAGCTTTCTTTTCTCGAAGTAAATTTTAAGTACCTGAGAAGAACCATCAGGGTGTTTTGCTTGAAAAACATAGCTGTTGTGTGAATCAAGAAAAGTTCTCTGAGTAATGTAGCGGATGCCAAGAATTTCTACTTCCATACCTTCTTCAATTTTTCCAAAGAAACTGTTTTTTTTCTTTTTATTCTTAGTCATTGTTTGATCCCCCGTGATTGTAGTTTGATAATTGTGCCAATGAAATAATGAAAGGAACTTATATATTTTTCAATAATTTCCATAATTGAAAAATACATTTTTCCCTTATTATTTATTCCATTCTTTAAGAACTTCCTTATAAATCTCCGGCGTAGAAACATCAAACCATTGGCCCTCAAAGAGATAGCCATAAAGCCTACCTTCTTCAACTAATTTCGGAAAAACATCTTTTTCCAGCATGGAATATCCTTTTTTAGGAATGTAGTTTAAAATTTGCGGATCACAAATAAAAAGTCCGGCATTAATAAGATGTGAGATTCTTTTTCCTTTTTCCGGTTTTTCTGTAAACTTTACAATCTTGTTACCATGTAGTCTGACTACACCGAATTCATAAGGCTTGTCGCAGGAAGTTAAGGCCATGGTGGTCAAGCCGTTATGAGTTTGATGAAAATCAATTAAATCAAACAGGTCTATTTCAATCAATGTGTCTCCATACAAAAGAATAAAAGTTTTATTATTGATAAAATCTTTGGCTCGAAGCAGGGCGGTTCCTGTACCATTTTCTTTTCTTTCTTCTGTGTATGATATGTTTACCCCGAAACGAGAGCCATTTCCAAAATGGGATTTAATTTTTTCGCCCAAATATCCAATCACAATATGAATTTCCCTAATATTATTTTCTTTTAAAAGTTCAATAGTGTATTCGAGAATTGGTTTATTTTTAACAGGAATCAGGGTTTTTGGCATTTCATAAGTAAACGGACGCATCTTTATGCCTCGTCCTCCCGCTAAAATAACCGCCTTTTTAATTTTAGGGGAGAGGGTCTGGGAGAGAAGATATTCAATAGCGTGGGAACGATTACGGATTCTTGCGCCATCAACCACCTTATCGATTTCCAGCAATAATTCTTTTTTTAGAGTAATGGTAAGTCTTTTTCTATCCATATATTAAAATAAATAAAATAAGTAAATAGTCAATTAATCATACATTGTCATATATTGTATGATAATATTAATATTTAGTCAATAGTTATATGTGGATAAAAAAATGGCTAATATCAGGTAAAAAAGTATAACAAATAAGTCAAAAAGAGTATTTTATGTTATTATATTATTGTTATACAAGTAAAAAGACAAAAAATATTTCTTACAAGCAGGAAAAGGGTTACGCAATTCCTTCTGAACTGCCGACTTTAAGTGGTTCAGTAATGATTATTTGAAGAAAGAGTTTAGGAAAAAATAAATTGATTTATTAAAAACGTGCGGAATAACCAAATATTTTTTATCTATAAAAATTACCTGAATATAATTTTTGGGATTTTTTTGATTTCAATCCCTTTTACTATTGGGTCAGCATTAAATTGGCGCCTATCTTATTTTTATGAATACGAATGGGCATTTTTATATTTTGGTGATATTATTCTTGTGCTATTTTTAGGTTTAGGAATTTTTATGTCTATTAAATTTAGGAAAATTCATGAGAGTGATGTGATAGAGGTTATTAAAAAGCCTGTTGTTTATAGTTTATTTATTTTTTTATTTTTTGCTTTCTTTTCCTTAACTTTTTCTTTCTTATTTAGTGTGAGCGTTTACAATTTCATTAGACTCGCAATAACAGTTTTTTTTATACTATTATTGGCTGTATTAATTAAGAGAAAATGGATTAATTTAAAATTAATACTAGCGGTCATTGGTTTTTCTGCCGTATTTCAGGCCGTGATCGGTTTTGTGCAATTTATTAAACAATCGGGGCTAGGTTTAAATTTGCTAGGGGAACAACTTTTAGCAGCTGGTTACATGGGTAATGTGGCGGATCATTTGGGTCTGGCGGTAGTAGGAATACAAAAACAAATTTACATTCGGGCGTATGGGACTTTTCCTCATCCGAATGTCTTAGCTGGTTTTTTGGTCATAGGTTTATTTTGCCTTTATTATTTTTATTTTGAAAGTGAAAAAAACCGTATTAATTATATTCATAACTCCAAAAATAATTTTTTCGTTTATATAAAAACTATTTCTTTTTGGAAAAGAATAGTGATAATAATTGGTATTTTTTTAATTCTTGTTGGTTTAATTTTTACGTTTTCTCGTACGGCTCTTTTTATCGCTTTAATTTTGACGATTTTACTATCCCTTATCTTGTTATTAAGATTTAGAAACGAGCGGTCATTAATTTTGCGGTGGTTAAGTGTAGTGACTATTATTTTTACTATAGTATTTTCTTTTTTCCACTGGACTATTTTTTCCCGCCCGGCGTTGAACAAAGATGAAGCAGCTGTATACGAACGCGTTATTTATAATAAGATAGCTTTAGATATTATAAAACAACCGAAGAATTTTTTTGTCGGTGTGGGTTTAGGCGATCAAGTAGTATACAGTTTAGATCAGCGCTTGTATCAAGTTCATGGCTTAAATCAATATTTACAATGGCAACCAATCCATAATATTTATCTTCTCACTTTTTCGGAAATAGGTGTTTTTGGTTTTTTAGCCTTGATTATTTTTCTTGTTTTTTTAATATATTTTTGTTTAAAAAAACTAAGGGGGATAAAAAATTTATGTGCCACTGAAAGTGGACTATTTATTCTTATGATGTTAATTAGTCTGATTTTATTTGGTTTTTTTGATCATTTTATGTGGACGCACCAACCGGGTAAACTTATGTTTTGGTTGGTGGTTGGCTTACTTTTAGGTTTTATTTTAAGCCAAAAAGAAACTCTTTCTAAAACATAAAGTAAAATTTTTAGCAAAAAAAAAGAGAGACAAAGTCCTGGCGATGACCTACTTTCCCACGAGGAAAGCCTCAAGTATCATCGGCGCGGAAGGGCTTAACGACCGTGTTCGGAATGGAAACGGGTGTGGCTCCTTCGCTAGAATCACCAGGATTCTATCTCTCTTTTTATTATTCAACCGCGATAGTGGCGGGTGAGATATAAAGAATTATTCCGAAGAAAATGGTAATAAAGAGAAAAAGAAATAAAAATTTAATAGTTGATTTGTATTTTTTCATTTATGTTTTTTGCTACTTATAACTTTATAATTATGATCGAATTCTTCCCCTGAGTAAATCGGGACATTGTCTGTTAGTATGGCTTGGCTCAAATCCTTACGGATCTTACACCGGCCACCTATTAACCTTCTAATCTCGAAGGAGACTAATAAAGAAACCTAATCTTGAAGGAGGCTTCACGCTTATATGCTTTCAGCGTTTATCCTTTCCGAACGTAGCTACTGAACAATGCTCCTGGCGGAACAGCTCATACACTAGAGGTTCGTTCTTCCCGGTCCTCTCGTACTAGGGAAGAGTCTTCTCAAGTTTCTAAACGCCCACGGCGGATAGGAGACCGAACTGTCTCACGACGTTCTGAACCCAGCTCGCGTACCGCTTTAATTGGCG
>CBDUSL010000004.1:0-34750 GCA_965370265.1 uncultured bacterium
CGTTTGTGGGTTATCATTTTCTCTATGCCTCTAATTTGGCCTAAAACACGGTGTATTCTTGATATTTGAGGGTGTTGCTTCATGTTTAGTCTTCTTATTGCTTATTCATTAATATACTGGGGGGGAGTATATTAATAATAACTTATTACATAATTATTGTCAATATAACATAAAAAGACTCCACTATTTTGGTGAAGTCTTTTGGTGGACCCAACAGGATTCGAACCTGCGACTTCCTCCATGCCATGGAGGCGCTCTAGCCAACTGAGCTATGGGCCCATAGCTCATGAAATTATAAACTATAAAATAAATTAAATCAATATCAACAACAATGATGCTGATATTGATTTTTTAAAATTATTATTTTTTAAATCTTTCCAGTATTTCTCTGGCATGATCTTTTCCACCGAGACCGAAAGCAAGACCACCGGCTAAAGCAAGCATTATTACAAAACCCTGGAAAAGAATTGTGATTAAATTCTGGGCAATATTAAGTTGGTTTAAGGCGGCTAAGGCGGTGAAAACAAGTATAATCCATTTGGTTAAATGACCTAAAAATTCATGTGAAGCAATTTTTGCAGCCCGGGTGGTATTTTTTATTAGATTTTCAATAAATCCGGCCAGGAGAATACCCACCACCAAAATGCCGATGGCCACCAATACATTAGGAAGATAATGTACCACGCTTTCCAAGAAATTTGAAATTTGTCGGAGATTCAGCATTTGCAAAGCCACGGTAATAAATACAATAACTATAAACCAATAAACTACAGAAGATAAAAATATAACAATATTGAATTTATGGCCTGCTTTTTCAAAAAGAGCGTTCAATTTAAATTTTTCAAATAATTCCTTAAGTTTGAAAAAGTTAAGAATCTTTTTGGTCAGATTAAAAAATACTATGGCCACCAAAAAACCCATTGCTAGTACAAATAGGGCCCCTAAAACTTTAGGAAGAAAAGCGATTAAATTATTCCACATGTCAGAGTAAGTCGTATTAACGGCTTCACTTGTTGTTGTTATAAAATCCATTATTTTCACCCCCTTTCTTTGTTTTTGTTATATATTAATTTTACCATTAGTCTCGTTAAATGCAAGAAAAAACTAAGTGGTCCCAACCCGCGAGGCGGGACGACCTCCAATAAGTTATTTTTATTTGGTGGACAAACCTTGTTTACGAACGACGTGGTGGACCCAACAGGAATCGAACTTGCCTGCCGGCAGGCAGCCCTGCGACCTCTGCAACCTGTCCGCCGTACGGGGTATGGACCATATCGGACTTGAACCGATAACCTCCTCAATGCGAATGAGGCACTCTACCAATTGAGCTAATGGCCCGTACTCCGGAAGGCGGGTGCGAATGCAGCGCTTTAGCCAACTGAGCTATGGGCACATGATTAGTATATTATCTATTATGTGAAAGAAATATTGTCTTAGTCATTGACTAGGTGAAAATTGAGTCCCGTCCCACTTGGCGGGACGTGGATCCTCGTCCTGTTCGCAAAGCGACAGGACGGGACTATGGGTCCTACTTGTATTTGTATGTCTAACCTGTCTGCTATTCCCAGGACGTAGAAATAACTTGTTCAAGCGGTTTTTTATTAATAATGTTTTCTAAAGCATATTAAGTCGCTCGATGTCTTATTATCATAATAGTAGAATGTGGGTACTTTTTGTATGTTTCTTTAAGAAATTTAGCAATTTTTCCTTGTTTGAAGATATGATTCTCCGTTTGGAAAAGTTTTTTTATGTAATTAATTTTTACTTTAGTATCTTATTTAACTGATTTTTGGGTGAAATCTCCATAATTTATATCTCTTAATCTTTTATTTATTATTACAGATACTTTTTTTCTCTAAAAGCTATTTTACCTTTTCTTTGATCTTGTTAAATCAGAACAAAAAACATAATAGAAGGATTTACTTTATATCTTTGCCTTAATTCAAGGGCTTATTTTACTCCTAATTCAATAGGTTTACATCATTCCAACCGGATAATTCTTTTTTTTCATTGTCGAGGATTGTTGAATGAGATTCGAATATTATTTTCATAAAATATTCGATGGTGCCCCCAAGAGGAATCGAACCTCTATCTCGACCTTAGGAGTGTCTTGCTCTATCCATTGAGCTACAGGGGCGTATGATACTTTATTTGTTAGCAATTAGCTAATATTAGAGCAAAAATGACCAAATGTTCCACGTGGAACATTTTAAGCTAGATTTTCATTTATTTACTTTGTATTTGGTGTTATTTAACTAATATTAGAGCAAAAAATGTGTCGCAAAATATTAATCCATTACAAATGAGGATATAGACTTCGCTAATTCAGTGATTCTTCCAGTTTGTTCATCAAAAATAAATAAACCAAAATAAATTAAAATAAAAACTCCAGCTATTATTAATACTTTAATAATTTCTTTTTTATTTGATTCCATATAAAAATCATACGCTAAATATCTTGTTTTAGCAAGAAAATGACTTGACAAAACATGATTTTTACGCTATAATAGAAACATAAAGATTGTTTAAGTTAGTTGGCTTTTTGAGAGTTAGCAAATATATATTCCTTTAAGATATATCCGTCTACTAAAAACAAAAAAAATAAAAGCAGGAAATTAAATTCCTGCTTTTATTAACTCTTTACAAACAATCATTTTTCTCCTACAATAATGAAGCATAACTAATTATTAAACTTTTAAAAAATGGGTGTATTTAGTAAAGAAGAAAATACTTCTTTTAATAAAGAAGTGGAAACAATTATCGGTCCTTCTGTGAAGGTGGAAGGAAATTTTGTCAGCGATGGAGACATCATTGTAGAAGGCCGGGTGTCCGGCACTATTAAAACTTCAAAGAATCTGCGTATAGGTGAACAGGCCAAGGTAAAAGCAGACGTAGAAGCGGCTAATGTGTATAATGCCGGTGAAATAAGGGGTAATATTAAAAGCCAGGAAAAACTGGAATTAAAGTCTACAGCCAAGGTATTCGGCAGTGTTGAAACGGGAGTTCTTTCTGTAGAATCCGGTGCGGTTTTAAACGGTAAATGCCAAATGGTAAAAAAAGATGAAATGCGCGTTGAAGAAATTGAAGAAATTCAGACGGATAAAAAAGATAAAAAAGGAAAGAAATAAATCTAGCCTAACTTGTATGTATCTCTATATTTACGATTCTTTTTTAGCGGATAAAAAATATGAAGCAGTGCTAGCTCGTATCGAAGCTAGGCTTTTGGAATTGAATATAAATGGCAAAATAGAAAAACTGACTATTCTAAAAAACCTAAAAGAAATGGTGGAAGATGGGGTTAAAAAAGGGGTAGAAACTCTGGTCGTAGTTGGTGATGACACCACTTTAGGCAAGGTAATCAGTTATGTCGCTCCATACAGAAAAGTAATTATTGGTTATATTCCAATTGGCCCTAAGTCTAAAATCCCCCCTCTTTTAGGAATTCCAGCCGGGGAAAATGCTTGCGATATTCTTTCCAAAAGAATTATTAAAAAATTTGATCTAGGCAAAGTAAATGAAAAATACTTTCTCTTCTCGTTAGCGGTTGCCAACAGAGAAAATGTAAAAATAGAATGCGATGGTAAGTATAGTATCCAAGCTACAAGCCCTACTTCTTCTTTAAAGATATGCAACCTTGGATTGATTGATGAAGAAACATTTTTTGATCCGGGTGACGGGCGGCTGGAAGCGGTAGTAATGGAAGAAAATTCCGGCTGGCGAATTTTTGGATCAAGCTTTAAAAAAGACTCTGTTTTTCCGTTGAAAAAAGCCAAGATAAAATGCGAAACAGAATGCGTCCCTCTGGTTATTGATGGAGAAACAATCGTAAAAACTCCGGCCACTGTTTCAATAGTTCCTAAACGCCTTAGTATTATTGTCGGCAGAGAAAGAAAAATATAAAACATATTTATGATTGAAAAAATTACCTGGTTTGGCCAATCTAGTTTCAAAATAATCACCGCTGAAGGAAAAACAATTTATATTGACCCCTGGAAAATACCGGCCGATTCTTCGGCAGCTGATTATATATTTATTACTCACGATCATTATGATCATTTTTCCCCGGAGGATATTGCCAAGATAAGAAATGAAAAAACCAAAGTTTTTTGCCCCCATGTCTGTATTGAAAAAATCGGGGGCCAGGTTTTTAGCGTTAAGCCGGGAGATATTATTGAAGAAGAAGGGGTAAAAGTAGAGGCAGTTCCAGCTTATAATATAGATAAGGATTTTCACCCCCAAAACAATCTTTGGGTGGGTTATGTTTTTGAAATTGACGGAAAGAAAATTTATCACGCCGGTGACACGGACTTGATTCCGGAAATGAAAAATTTGAAAGACATTGATATAGCCATGCTTCCTGTATCCGGCACTTATGTGATGAATAGTGAAGAAGCCATGGAAGCGATTGAAGTTATAAATCCTAAAATAGTAATACCAATGCATTATGGGGATGTGGTGGGAACTGATGAAGACGCAAAAAAGCTGAAAGAAAAATATCCGGAACGGGTTAATATTCTTGACAGATATCAAGAAGCAGGGTAATATTTTCGAGCTGTTTTAAAACTGAAATTTAATAAACTTTTTGTGAGGCGTTTAGTACTGTTTGGTCTTTTTGGTCGCATGTGGACTAAACAGGAAAGTTCCTATTGGGAACGCGCTCAAGAGCGAAACCGGCGCAAAGAGAGGTGATTTTGAATAAGAAAATTTCCCCTTTTTTAAGTCTCACAATTAGTGGGATTTTTTGTTTTGAAACTTTTAAAACATGTATCAAGGAGAACCGGAATGTCCAGTATATTAGTGATTGACGATTGCTCAGAAAGACAAAGAGTGATAAAAGTAGCCTTGAAAGAAGAAGGGTATCAGGTTATTGGAACCGCTAATCCTAAAATTGCCTGGGAAAGAATAATGAATATCCATCTGCGTCCTGACTTGATAATAATAAACTTGGAAAACAAGCAGTATGCTGAAATATTGAGGATTATTCATAAGGCGGTACTGAATATGCCTGTTATTATTCTTTATCGCAACAAAAAGCAACTTTCTGGATTATTTATTTATATGTTTTGGAAAACTGTGAAAATTCCGTTTAATCCGGTAAAATTGGCTGATGAAGCGAGAAACTTTTTTTCCGCCTAACGTACATTTAACCACAAGGCCGTGTTATTATTAACATGGCCTTTATATTTGACTTAAAGCGTTTTTTTTAATACAATAAAGTATAAAATTAATTTTTATGACTGAAGAATCAACTTCCGCTTCCGCTTCAGATAAATCTACAGAGGACAAAGAAGTTACGGCGGATAAAGAGAAAAAAATAATTGAAATAACGAGCAGGATTTCTGTTAAAGATTTTGCCGAAAAATTAAAATTGCCTGTAACTGAAGTAATTGCCGAGTTAATGAAAAACGGAATACTTGCTTCCCAAAATGAAAGTATTGATTTTGACACTGCTTCTATTGTTGCCGATGAGTTGGACTTTGAAGCGGTAAAAAAGAGTGAAAGTGACGGCGAAGATGAGAAGGATGAACAATTAAAAAAAGTATTGGAAAAAGAGGATAAAAAAAATCTTAAACCCCGTCCTCCGGTAGTTGTTGTTTTGGGTCATGTTGATCATGGAAAAACAATGCTTCTTGACGCAATTCGCAAGACAAAAGTAGTCGAAAGCGAACACGGCGGAATTACTCAACATATTGGGGCTTATCAGGTAGAACACAAAAAGCAGCAAATTTCTTTTGTTGATACACCTGGTCATGCCGCTTTTACCGCCATGCGTTCTAGGGGAGCCAAGGTGGCTGATATAGCGGTTTTAGTTATTGCCGCTGATGACGGTTTTAAACCTCAAACTAAAGAAGCCTTAAATATTATAAAAACAGCCAAGTTGCCTTTTATTGTGGCTATTAATAAAATTGATAAACCAGATGCTAATGTCAATAATGTTTTAAAGGAATTGGCTGATTTGGATCTTCTGCCTGAAGAATGGGGCGGCAAGACAATAACTGTTCAGGTTTCTGCCAAAGAAAAAAAGGGAATAGATGATTTATTGGAAATGATTCTTCTTGTTTATGAAGTGGAAAAGGAAAATATTAGCGCTAATCCGGAAGGAAAAATAGTCGGCTCAGTGGTTGAAAGTCATATTGATAAGGGTGAGGGTCCGGTAGCGACAATTTTAATTCAATCGGGAACTTTGCGTATCGGCGATACGGTAATTATTGGAGAAATATACGGCCGGATTAAAGCAATGAAAAATTTTAAGGGAAAAAATGTTAAGGAAGCACCTCCCTCTATGCCGGTAAAAATTCTTGGCCTCAAAGGACTGCCGGTGGTAGGAGATATTTTGACTGTTTCAAAAGATATTAAAGGTTTTAAAAAAGGGATGAAGCAGTATCGCCATGACAAGCATTTGATCAAGCCAACCGAATCAAGAATCGAAACTAAAAAAGAAAAAGAAGAAAAAGAAGAAAATGGAGAAGAGAAAAAAACAGCCGCTATAAAATTAATTCTTAAAACAGATAATTTAGGCTCTCTTGAGGCAGTTATGGAAAGCTTAAAAAAATATAAACACGAAGAAGTAAATTTGGAAATTGTTTATAGCGGTTTGGGTAATATTTCAGAATCAGATGTATTAAAAGCAGAAGCAACTGGAGCTATTTTAAGAGGTTTTAATGTTTCTGCCAGTAAAGCAGCTGAAGATATTGCCCGGGAAAAGAATTTGGAATTCAAATCATATAAAGTAATTTATGAACTCCTGGAAGAAATTAAACTAAAAATGGAAGAACTACTGGACCCGGAAATTATTGAAGAAAAAGTCGGCCGGCTTAAGGTTATCGCTATTTTTCGCACAGAAAAAAAATCAATGATTATCGGTGGCCAAGTAACCGACGGCAAACTACTCCCTGATCTTAAAGCCAAAATCATACGTTCCAAAGAAGAAATTGGCCGGGGGAAAATAAGCCAGCTTCAAATTGAAAAAAATATAGTTAAAGAAGTAAAAAGTGGCCAGGAATGCGGCCTTAAGTTTGAAGGCAAGGTAAAAGTGGAAGAAAATGATATTGTAGAAATTTTTACGGAAAAGAAAATATATAAGAAAATTGAATCATAACCCATGCCCAACAAACGTCTTAGTCAGGTTAATGAATTAATACGCCGTGAACTTTCTGAGATAATAAACCGTGAAATTGAGATCCCAGCCGGCTCTCTGGTGACTGTAAAGAAAGTGGAGACATCAGCAGACTTACATCTTGCTAAAGTCTGGCTTTCGATTCTACCTTTTGATAAAGGGCCCAAAGTTCACAGTATTCTTAGGAAAAATATTCATCATTTGCAGAAAATACTAGACCATAAGCTGGTTATGAAATTTGTGCCCAAGCTTTGTTTTTTTATTGACCAAAGTGAAGAAGAAGCGGAAAAAATATACGGGCTTATTGACAACTTGGAAGAATAGTCGTAGGATAGCTAGTTAAATTGAATATTTGAGATATGACTGAGCTTTACCAAAATTTTAATAAGCTTAACCAGCTAATATTAGGGGCGAAAAAAATCCTTCTCAGTACCCACGAAAAACCGGATGGAGATGCCCTTGGTTCAATGCTGGCTTTAGCCCTTTACTTTGAAGATGTAAAAAAAGAGCATCTTTGTTTTATTAGGGAAAAGGTAATAGATAACTATTATTTTCTGCCGGGAGTGGAAAAAATTTCCGGACAAATTGGTGAAATCAAAGATTACGACTTGATTATATTTATTGATGCCGGGGACATAAAAAGAACTGGCATTTTTGAGTATCTTAATAAAATTGATTATCAAGGAACAAAAATTGTAAACATTGACCACCACTTGACCCGTCTGGATAATTGGGAAAAAAGGATAAATCTAAATATTATTAACCTGGAAGTTTCTTCGGTCTCAGAAATAATCCACCATTTTTTTGATCATATTAAAGCCATAACCAATAAAGAAAAGGCCACTAATCTTTTAACCGGTATTTTAACGGACACAGGCTGTTTTTCAAATTTAGGAACAACTATTAATTCCTTTTCTATCGCCGGTCAGCTTTTGAATAAGGGAGCAAATCTAAAAAAGATATGTGATAATACTTTAAAAAATAATAATATTATATCCCTAAGACTTTGGGGGAGAGCGCTCTCTCGTTTGGAAAAAAACAAAAAAACCGGAGTGGTTACCTCTATTATTACTCAAAAAGACTTACAAGAATGCGAGGCTGAAGAAGAATCCACCGAAGGAATCAGTAATTTCCTCAATTCCCTTTCCGAAGCTAAGTTCACCCTTCTTTTTAAAGAAGAAAAAGGAGGAATAATAAAAGGAAGCTTAAGAACTACTCGCGATGACGTTGATGTTTCAAAAATAGCCGCTTATTTCGGGGGAGGCGGGCATAAAAAAGCGGCTGGTTTTTCAGTCAAAGGAAAGCTTGTTAAAATACCATCTGGCTGGAAGATTGAATAATATAATATTATGGGTTATAATGTTAAAGCTTAATTAATAATTAAAAAATATGACTAAAACAACCAACCAAACTCTTATTCCCATGGTGGTGGAAAAGTCAGCTCGGGGCGAAAGGGCCTATGACATTTATTCCCGTCTTCTGAAAGAGAGGATTATTTTTTTGGGTGATGTTATTAATGACGCAATGGCTAATAATATTATTGCTCAACTTTTATTTCTTGAAAGCGAAGACAAAAATAAAGATATTAAACTCTATGTAAATACTCCCGGCGGTTCGGTGACATCCGGTCTGGCTATTTATGACACTATGCAATATGTTAAACCGGACATTACCACTATTTGTGTTGGGATGGCTGGATCAATGGGGGCGGTGCTTTTAGCGGCCGGGAAAAAGGGAAAACGTTTTGCTCTGCCAAATTCAGAGATTTTACTCCATCAGGTAATGGGAGAAGCCGGCGGCCAAGCCGTAGATATAAAAATAAGGGCCGAACATATATTAAAAATTAGAGATCGTATAAACGGCATTCTCTCTAAACATACTGGCCAGTCTTTAAAAAATATAGAAAAAGATACTGACCGTGATTTTTTTATGCAAGCTGAAGAAGCCAAGAAATACGGTTTGATCGATAAAATAATAAGCCGATAAGAATAAAAACAAAAAAAACCGGGAACAACCCGGTTTTTATATAGACTTGCGGTTTATATATATCTGTGATAATATAGTATAAGCTTATTTAATTAATTATGTTAATTTTAAACCATAAAATAAAATCAAAGACAAACCAGGGAAATTCATACTCCGGTAGTTTTAGTATATTTGTATTTTATGGAATAGGAAACAAACTACATGAACAGTTCAATTTGGATTATAATAGCAGCAGTAGGTATATTAGGCGGAATGTTTTCCGGCTATTACGCCCGAAAATTTTGGGCAGTTAGAGAATCTGCCTCAGTTGAGGCCAAGTCAAAAAGTTTAATTGATCAGGCAAAGGTCAAACAAAAAGAAATCTTAATTCAGGCCAAAGACAGGGCGATTAAGGTTATTGAGGTTGCCAAAAAAGAAGTCAATGACCACCGGGGAGAATTAAAGCATATTCAGGACCGTCTTGAAAAAAGAGAGGCTTTTTTCGATCAAAAAATATTAGATTTAGAGGGCAAACAACAGCGTATAATTGATAAGGCGGGAGAAGTAGAAAAGATTAAAGAACAGATAAATAAAATCAAAGACGAGCAAATGGGTAAACTGGAAAAGATTGCTGAACTTACCCGCGAAGAAGCCAAGAAAGTATTATTAGAAAATACTGAAACCCGCATGAAAGATGAATTGCTTTCCAGGATAAGAAAACTTCAGGCTCAAGGCCAGGATGAACTGGAAAGAGAGGCTCGTGACCTTCTTTCCGCGGTTATCCAGCGTATTGCTTCTTCCCATGTTTCGGAGACAACCACGACCGTGGTTAATCTGCCCTCTGATGAAATGAAAGGCCGAATTATCGGACGGGAGGGAAGAAATATTAAAACTATTGAACGGCTAACCGGAGTGGAAATAATTGTTGATGATACTCCCGAGGCAATTGTTATTTCCGGGTTTAATCCTATCAGGCGTCATCTTGCTAAGCGAACGCTTGATAAACTTATTTCCGACGGACGGATTCATCCCGCTAGGATTGAAGAAACAATTGAAAAAGCTAAAAAAGAATTAGCGATTGATATAAAGAAAGCGGGCGAAGAAGCGGCTTACAAGGTTGGTGTAGCTGGGCTAGATCCGAAACTTATCCAGATTTTAGGCCGTCTCAAATACCGGACTTCTTATGGCCAGAATGTTTTACAGCACTCTATCGAAGTGGCTGAATTGTCGACTCTATTGGCTAAGGAACTGGGAGCTAACGCCGCTATTTGTAAAAAAGCCGGTCTTCTTCATGACATTGGCAAAGCCGTAGACCATGAAATTCAAGGCGGTCATCCTGAAATCGGCTATGATATCATTAAAAAATTCGGCTTGGCGGAAGAAGTGGCTTACGCGGCTAAAGCCCATCATGACGATGCTCCTACTACTCTGGAAGCAATTATTGTTAAAGTAGCCGATGCAATTTCCGGAGCTCGCCCAGGAGCGAGAAAGGACACCTACGAACATTACCTTCAGCGCTTGGAAGAACTGGAAGGCGTGGCCAAATCTTTTGACGGGGTCGAAAAAACTTACGCTGTCCAGGCGGGAAGAGAAATCAGAGTTTTTGTCTTTCCTGACAAGATTGACGATTATAAGGCCACTAAACTAGCCGGTGATATAGCCAAGAAAATTGAAGAAGAATTAAGATACCCCGGTGAAATTAAGGTAAATGTTATTAGAGAAACCAGAATAACGGAATATGCTCGATAGCTAATTGCGTATAGGAAAAAATATAAATTATGAAATTAAAAGTATTATTTTTCGGAGATATTGTTGGTAAAATTGGCCGTAAGGCCGTGGCCAAAATATTGCCGGAACTAAAAAAGAAATATAAACCTGACCTTATTTTAGCTAATGCTGAAAATCTGGCTCACGGAGTGGGGCTAACCGCTAAAACTATTGATGAAATGAAAGAAGCAGGAATAGATTATTTTACTTCCGGTAATCATATCTATAAAAAAGAAGCTGGTGAAGAAGTGCTTAATTTAGTTAATGGAACGGTAATCCGACCGGCTAATTATCCCCCTGGAGCCCCCGGAGCTGGCGCAAAAATAATTGAACTTGGCGTAAAAAAAATACTTATGGTAAACTTAATAGGAAGAGTTTTTATGTCTGAAGATTTTGACTGCCCATTTCGCAAGTTTGATGAAATATACGAAAAATATAAAAAAGAGAATCCGGTAATAATTGTTGATTTTCACGCCGAAGCAACTTCTGAAAAAGTGGCCATGGGACACTATTTAAACGGCCGGGTGGCTGCCCTTCTGGGTACCCACACTCATGTTCCTACGGCTGACCAGCAGATCCTCTCTAAGGGAACAGCCTATATTTCTGATGTTGGTATGGTCGGGGCTTATGACTCGGTTATTGGAGTGGATAAAAAAAACGTTTTAGACATGTTTCTTACCCAAATGCCCTTGCGTCATGAAATGGTGGAAGAAGGGAAGGTGCAGGTAAACAGCGTTTTGATAGAGATTGATGCCAAAGAGAAAAAGGCAAAAAAAATCGAACGTATTGATCGAATAATAGAGATTTAATAATTAACTTATCCCGCGGATTTTTGCGGGAAGGAGATATAAATATGAACAAAGCAGAACTTTGCAACAGATTATCCGAAAAGGTTGGTTTAACCAAAAAACAGTGTGTGGATGTGATAGACACTTTTGAAAGTATCACTATTGAAGAGCTGCAAAATGGCGGCGAGGTTACTTTAACCGGTTTTGGCACTTTTCTTTCCCGAAGAAGGGAAGCCAGAATGGGAGTAAACCCCCAGAATCCTACCGAAAAAATTCAGATCCCGGCCGTAACCGTGCCTAAATTCAAGGCCGGCAAAAAACTGAAAGATTCTTTGAAGCAGTCAGGTCATTCTTCGGAACCTCAACAGAGCGAGTAAAAAAAATAATATAAAATAAAAAACATTGTCTTTTGGGATAGTGTTTTTTTATCTCTTTTAACTTTGGCGAGCCGATTCGTTGTAGATCTGCTCGTTTTTTTTATCCCTTGCCGTGCAAGCCGTAGCCTTGGCGAAAGCTTGACTCTCGCCCCCTTTGGCGCTATGGTGAAAGGAGTTAAATCTTAACAAAAGATATTATTATATGAATGTAGAAAGAGAAAACAGAATTGATTTTGAGAAAGAACAGAAGCTTTTGGAAATAGGAAAAGAAGTTGAGAAATTAGAAGATAAATTGGGTAAGGGAATAGATCCGGGAATTCGCGAAACTCTGATTTCTGTTAAAGCCTATGGTTTTCCCACTTCTGGGTCTTGCGAAGGCCATAATCACCGCGGTGAGGCTTTGCCCTGGATCGAGATAGAAAATCCGGCTCCGGTTGGCTGGGAAGAAGACGAGAAGAAAAAGGAACTCTGGCGGCAGTGGAATAATAGAGATGTCGGCAAACTAAGGAAATTAGTAGAACAATTTTATGAGGAAAGAAAAGAACAAGGAAAAAATATCTCAGAAAAAGTAAAATTAGATTTTTGGCCAATAGGCAAATACGGAGCAATGAGGCTCCAACCTTCAGCTCAAACCGATATTTCAGGCTCGGGTAAAGTTACGGAACAAATGGGAAAAGAAAGAGAGCAGATGGACCTTGAGCCTTATAAAAAGGAAATGGTAGATTTTGGGGAATACTTAAGACGGAAATTTTTAGAAGAATAATTTTACTGATATCAGGCGCCACGGCCCCAAAAGGCCGTTTTTTAGTTGGGGATAAAAATGGTGGAAAGGTTGTGCGGAAAAGTGTTTGACCGAACTCTTGCCAAGAGATAGACTTAAAAGTACTATGTTAGAGGGGATTTTTAATTATTATTATTTGTAATAAATGAAAGAAAATATTAAAAGAAAAGTTGCATGGAATAAAGGTGTCAGTATGACTGAGGTTACTAAAAAAAGAATCAGTAAATCTTTAAAAGGGAGAACCCCTTGGAATAAGGGAAAAAAAATGAGCCCTATAATAAAGATCAAAATCAAAGAATCAACTAAAGGGAGAACCCCTTGGAATAAGGGGAGAAATTGGTCTGTTAAGGTAAAGAAAAAGATTAGTAAAACTAAACTTGCACCAGAAATTAAATTTATAAATCTTTATAATACTATTTCCTTACATTTTAAAAGTAATTTCCGAGAAATTGATACCTTTATTATAGAAGAAGTACCTAGTATTCATATTAGGGTGAGTAACAGAGGCAGGGAAACGTTGCCTACATACATTCGTCATTGTATTGGCCACCCTGAGCATGGTAAATACAAAAGAGAAGAACTTATTTATTCGATTAATATTTTAGCTATTCTTAGTAAAAAATTATTATCGTTGGTAAAAGTTAATAGGTAATTTCTTATCAGGAGGAAGAAAAATATGAATCAAAAAGAAAGAGATGAAATTTTAAAAAATATTTTTTATGAAAGAATTGTTATACCAGAATTTGATAAAATTAGTGTGTATGGTAGTAAAGTAATTAATATTCCCAGAAAGAAATTAGGTCTTACTAAACAACAAGTTTTAGAAACAGAAGCTTCAATTGATAACGATAAAGGTTCTAAATTAGCGCAAGTAATTAAGAAATTAATTGATTTTAATGTGCCGCTGGAAAAAATTGAATGGTTTGTTATAAGAGGTGGATTAGATAGGAATGATGCCAAAGTCGCCGTCAAACTGCTTAAAGAAAATATTGATTGTAACCACAAAAAAGAAAATTTGGATAAAGCTGTAATTCCAGTTAAGCCTGCTCACGAACAGTCATTTATTGATAAGTGGGGAGGTTTATGGTTTTTTGGATTATTTTTTGGAATTCCATTAATGGTAATTTTATCACTCTTTGGTTTATATAATATTGCGGGCATTATTGCTGGATTGTTGATACTAATTTATGTATCCGGTTTTGTAATTGGAATGTTGGTAGATAAAAATTAGAAACATTTCTTTCTTGACTCCCACCAATTAAAGCGCTATGTTAGAGAGGCTTTTTTATATTAAATAAAAAAACATGGGTACAAAAATTATAAAGAAATATATACCGCCAGGACCCACTGTTGTTTGGAAAAGAGATCCAAAAACTGGGAAAATTAAACCGACTATTGTTAAGAGAAAAGGCTACTATCGTTGGGTAAAGGTTAATAACTAGCCCCAACCCCTCATCAGGGGGAGGAAAAGTATGAAAAATTTACCGGTCCCAATCGTAAAACAGAAAAAAATGGCTTGCGGCCCGACTGCTTTGCACATGGTTTTGCTTTACTATAAACACGGAATTCCTTTAAAAGAAATTATTAAAAGTGTCGGCGGGATAAAGAGTTACGGAGTAAAGCTAATCAGATTAGCTAAATTTGCCCGGAAACTCGGCTATAAGGTGACTTGTTACTCCTATAATAATAAAACAGCTAAGGACCAAGCAGTGATTAAAAAGCCAAGCAAGGCGGATATAATCAGGTTTTTAAAAAGAAAAATTCCGGTTATTATTTGTGTTAAGGCTTTTATTCTTGATAATAAAATAGAGCCAAGTCGAGGGGGGCATTTTATCATAATTACCGGCTATAAAAATAAAGTATTCAGTTATAACGATTCGCGGAATGCCCGAAGCCATAAGGTAAAAGAGGAAGACCTAATGTTTGCCTGGTTTAATAACATTATACATTCCAGCGGATATTTATTAGCCATTGAACCAAAATAATAATCCCATCCCAAAATCACTTTAATTTTTTATAAAAAACACCATCAAATAAATGATAGTGTTTTTTGGTAGGCCGCACAGGACTCGAACCTGTAACACCCTGCTTAAGAGGCAGGTGCTCTACCGATTGAGCTAGCGACCCGCATAACGTATTTTTTAATTGGCGCTCGCGCGCCGAAGCTTTAGCAAAGGCGTGGTGCGCCCAGAAGGAGTCGAACCTTCATCACTGGTTCCGAAGACCAGGACTTTATCCATTAAGCTATAGGCGCGTATAATCGTTGATATTCTATCTTTAATATTGAAAATTGTAATGATTAAATGTAATTAAGTCCCGTTCGTCCCGCTTTGCGGGACAACGAGGATCCACGACCCCCTTAGGGTCGGGACTATAGGCGCATGGTTTAAAAAACACGTGATGAAATATTATCACGGTTTTTTTAAAAAATCAAGATGTGACTAAATTGGCTTAATATACTTTCTCCCCAGTTCTTCATGCATACTTTTCTCTTCCGTTTTTTCCGCTTCTTTAATCGCCGAAGCAATCTGGCGGGAGATTATGTTAAGCAGTATCTGGTTGTTAAAGTTGAAGTGCCCCCCTCTTTTATCGGTCAGGACAATAGCCCCCAAAATATTTTTACCGGTCTGGATTTTGACCCCGATAGCAGTTTCGGTGAGATAAGGAAGATTATATTTTTTATCTGCTTTGTAGTCTTCCGGATTTATAAAAAAGTCCTGCCCAGTCTGGTGGATTTTTCCCAAGAAAGGATCAGAATTTAAATTAATATCCAGATTTTTAATTTTCTGATTGTTAGAATAACCAATTGCCTCCTGAATTACTATTTTATTTTGAAGGGGTTTATATAAGGCAAAAATAGCTTTATTGGCCCGGATAACGGTAAGAATGGTTTCCAGCATTAAGTTTAAAATATTATAAATATTAGCGTAGGTGGAAGCGATTTTGCCGGTTGAATAAACAGTGACTAATTTATTATTAGCATGATGAAGGCGCTCGGTGATGTTTTTGATAATATTGCCGTAGATCTGATTAATTATATTCTGATTTTTTTTGCCAAGGTTTAAAAAGTCTTTTCCATTAATTTTTAATATTCGGCCCTCTTCCACCATCTCTCCATAATGGGTGTGTTTTAGTTTTGGGTCAACTAAGGAACTTTCTACGGCAAAATTACCCGAATCCATATAGGCGATAGTTTCTTCTTCTTCTTTGATCTTTCTGGAAATTCTTAATTTTCCCTTTAAAACAATAACGAAATCTTTGCGGGAATCTCCTGATTTAAAAATCTTTTGGCCTTTTTTTGTTTCTTCAACCTGGCAGATTTTTGCCACTTCCTCAAGCTCCTCCTCTTTTAAACCCCTAAAAACGGAGATATTTTTAATGTCTTTTGTTTCAAGCATAATTTTATTATTTTAACATCTCCGGGTTAACCATATGAGTAAGAGCGATGGTTTCAGAAATTTCACCCTTTTCGAAAAGCTCTTTAATATTTTGATCCATAGTAATCATTCCTTCTTCAGCGGAAGTCTGAATAGCGGTTTTAATCTGGGCAATTTTGTTTTCTCGGATCAGGTTTGAAATAGCCGGAGAGTTGATAAGTATTTCCCGAGCGGCTATCCGGCCCCCGTCTTTTTTCGGCAGAAGATACTGGGAAACTATACCTTTTAAGAAAAGAGAAATTTGGAGGCGAACCTGGGGCTGTTGGTAAGGAGGAAAGACATCAATTATACGGTCAATGGTTTGGGCCGCGTTTAAAGTATGAAGGGTAGCCAGAACAAGGTGGCCGGTTTCGGCCAGAGTAATAGTAGAGGCAATTGTTTCCAGGTCTCTCATCTCGCCAACCATAATAACATTAGGATCTTGGCGGAGAACATGTTTCAGGCCTTCGGCAAAACTAAGCATGTCAGAACCAAGCTGTCGCTGCCTGACAATACTTTTCTTGGGAGTGAATAAAAACTCAATCGGATCTTCCAGGGTAATAATATGGGAAGTTCTTTCGTTATTAATCATATCAACCATGGCTGCTAAACTGGTTGATTTTCCGCAGCCGGTGGGGCCGGTTATAAGAATCAGGCCTTGTTTGAGTCTAAGCATATCATAAACGATTTTGGGCATACCCAGGCCTTCCATAGTGGGAATGTCGGTAGAAATAACACGAGCGACCATTCCGACATTATCTTTTTCCCAGTGGATATTAACCCGAAAGCGGGAGAGGTTTTTTATCTCATAAGAAAAATCAAGCTCTCTTTTTTCGATTACTTCCGATTTTTGCTTCTCGGATAATATGCTAAAACAGAGGACTTCAGTGTCTTTTGGGGTAAGAAGAGGATATTCTTTTAATTTCTTCAATTCCCCGTCTATTCTTAAAATTGGGGACTGGCCGGCAATAATATGCAGATCCGAAGCTTTTTTCTTAACGGCCTCTTTGAATAAATTATCGATTTTTAACATTTGTTTCTCCTAAAAAACGCCTTGTTGTAATAAAACAGAGCGTTATAATTATCGTTTATTTTGGTTTTTTAAATATACGGCCATAGTCTAATTTTAGCAGTTTAAAGGACACTGTGTCAAACCTTAAATAAAACAAAAGAAAACAACTCTCTAATTAAGAGAGCCGTTTTCTTTTATACTAGGTAAAGTATTTACTCAGCAGGAGTTTCTTCTTTTGTTTCTTCTGCAGGAGTTTCTTCTTTTGTTTCTTCAGTAGCTTCACCTTCTGTTGTTTCGTTTTCTTCTTCCATGATAACACCTCCCTTCTTTTTTTGGAGTTAATCATTAAGTAAGACATTCAATAAAATCACTGAAAAAATTCAGTGAGTTTATTCAAAATGTAAGTATATATTAACACTATTAAAAAATACTGTCAATAAAAAATTGTGGAAAAAATTAAAATATTTCTTCTTTTTTTTCGCGGATAAAATTCATCCATTCATCCATAACATCCACAAAAGTTTTGAAAGGAGCTTCAATAATAAAGTCAAGAATAAAAGTAAAAACATTTATCTTTGGGGCGTTAAGTGAAAGCCATCTTCCCATTCTTAAAATTGGAATAGAAAAGAAATCAACCAGTAAACCGGCAAAATTTTTCTTCTTATCAACAATAATAAGTTCGCGCATTGTTTCCCGATTTTTAATCCCAAAGAAACTGACCAGGCAAAGAAAAAGCAAGAAAAGAAAAATACTGACTATATTAAAATCAAGAAGTCTTAAAACAAAAATTATAACGCCGAATGAAATGGAAAAAACAAGCAAGTAAAGGATATTAAAAACCAAGTTAAGGGCCGCCCGACGCTTAATTGGCTTTTTGAAATTAGTAAAGGCAAATTCTTCTTCTCCTTCATAAACTAGGCCACGAATAGTTTTGATTACTTTTTCGGTATTTTTCTTAGCGGGGATAGTTATGTTAGCGGCAATGAGAATTAAGAGAAGAGGATGGAAAATTACATTAGTTAAAAGAGCAAGATAATGAACCGTATTGTAAGCCAGTATATCAAAGGGAAGTTCAAGGATAAAAGCCAGAACAGTTTTAGTGAGAATAATATATACGACTGACCGGATGGTGCTTCTTTTTAATTTATCTCTGGCTTTTTTGTATCTTTGCCTGCAGGCTTGGATTATTTTTTCTTCCAGTTTTTTAGGGTTAGAGAGAATCTCTTCGGCCTGGCCTGGGTTTTCTTTAATAATATCTTTCAGGATGGTGAGAATGATGATGTATTTTTTTACCTGCCGGAAAATTGGCCCCCCGATGGGATTTTCTATTTGCCCTTCAATCGATTTTTTAAGGGGTATAATGTGGCCGGCTATCTCGGATATCAAATTTTCATCTGCTTTTTCCCAGTCAGGATAATAAAGATTAAGCAGACTGTAACGAATAATACTATTGTCGGATTTTACCAGGGCTCTTTGAATAGCGATATAAAGCTGGGTATTTTTTTCTTGCTCATTAACGTCTTCTTCGTCCACGGTTACTTTGCTATAAAGAACGGAATAAGCATATTCTAGCAGAGCCTGTTTTTGGTGGTATGGAAAAAACTGGTGTTCTATTTCTACGGCCGCCATATTAAGAATCCATTCATTGAGCCGAGCTCTTTGCTGGCCTTGAAGCTGAAAAGAGCTTTTTCTCATTAAGTCAATGTATTTTATAAAAACCATTTTGATCTTTTCAACCACGCTTTCCGGTACAGTATGATTTTTTAAATAACCGGCCCTGACAAGTTCAATGACTAAAGTCCGAACATCAAAAGTTTCTATTTTACCCTGGCTGAGTCTTCTTATTAAAATTCTCTCAATCGCGTTTTTACGAAGAAGATGTTCGTCTTTATAATCAATAGCTACTCGGATTTTTTCGTATAAAAAAGCCATCTTGGAAATGGTTGATGAAACATGAATTTTTTGCCTGGTCTGATCTTTCCAATCTAAGTCAGTATTTTTTTGAAAATCAGCCACTAATTTCCTGACATTGTGTTTAATTTTTTTACGATTAATTTGGTTATTTCCAAAACCGACCTGTTTTTGCAGGCCTTGGGCAAATTGGTTGAAACTGTCGTTGTTTGAGTCCATATTAATAAAAAAGAGGGATATACCCTGATTCATAATTTAATCATAATTTATTATTTTTGGCAACAGGGGAATTTACCTATATAATAAGGTTATGAATATAAGAAAACACAAACGGGAAATCATTTTTCTTGCCTTAATTACTTTTTTCAGCTTTTGGATTCGTTTTGATAATCTGGGATTTCCTGACCAAATCGTTTCCGATGAAAATTATTTTGTTAATTTTGGAAGAAGTTATGTTGAAGGGGAATTTTATCATGATGTTCATCCTCCTTTGGGCAAATTTTTTATTGGGTTGGGAATAAAGATTTTTGGTGATAATCCCTTCGGCTGGCGTTTTTTTGCCTGTTTTTTTGGCTCGCTTCTGGTGCCTTTAGGTTATTTCTTGGCGAGGGCGATTTTTTCAAAAAAATTTATAGCCGCTGTTTTCTCGTTTTTTATTTTGTTTGACGGAATGTTTTTTGTCCAGTCAAGAATGGCCAGACTTGATACCACCTATTTATTTTTTATTTTTTTGGCTTATCTCTTATTTTTTTACTATCTTAAGAGTAAATCAGATAAAAAGCTACATCTTCTGTTATCGTTTTCTGGTATTTTTTTCGGACTTAGTTTTTCCGTGAAATGGGTGGCTCTGGCGGCTGGCGTACCGATTTTTTTAATTTGGTTTTTTCAAACCCCCTGGTTTAAGAAGTTTAAAATAAGTAAGTACTTAAGGCTCCCGTTTAAAAAAGTTAATTATATCTCGCTTTGGTGGTTTATTTTGTATTTTATTATCATCCCCCTGGGGCTATATTTGTTTATTTGGCAGATTCATTACGGCTTAACCAATACCCAGCCGATTACTTTTTATGAAAATTATAAAATATTTACTTACCATCGTGGCATAGAAGAAGTGCATCGATTAGATGCCTCTCCCTGGAGTTGGCCCCTATTAATCCAGCCCTTCAGTTATTTTTTTGAGAAAACGGCCTTAAGTATCAAATATCTTACCGACTTGGGGAATCCTTTAATTTGGTGGCCAGCTGTTATTTCATTATTTTATGTTCTTTGGAAAGAACGGCTAAGGAATGCAAAAATAAATTTAATACTGATATTTTTCACCTCTCATTTTCTCCCCTTTATGCTAATAAGCCGTTCTCTTTTTCTTTATCACTTTTTGGCGGCCGCTCCGTTTCTTTGGCTGATTCTTATTTATTTACTGAATAAATTATGGGAGAAAAATAAAAAGAGCCGAATTTTAGTCCTCTCATATTTATTTCTGGTTTTTCTTAGCTTTGTTTTCTTTTTTCCGATTCTTACCGGGCAAGAAATCAGCTTTTATTCTCTTAAGCTTCGCTGGTGGATTATTTCCTGGTTCCCTCTAATGGCTTGATAGTCTTAGGCTTTAAAAAATAAGCGGCCATGTAAGTGGCAATAGGAATAGCCAGAGCCAAACCGATACTGCCGGCCAGGGTTCTTACAATTTCCGTGGCAATAACTTCATGGTTGATAACGCTTCCAAAAGAAAGAAAAGGAGGCTCTTTTATGGTAAACAAAATAAGTAAAGGCAGGGAGGCTCCCGCGTAAGCCAGAAATAAAGTATTAACCATGGATCCGAGATGAGACTTGCCGACTTTATATGTTCTTTTAAAAATTTCTCTTTTAGACAGAGACGGATCTGCTTTGATTATTTGTTCGGCCGCGGCAATCTGGCTGATTACAACATCATCCAAGACACCGATAGCCCCGATAATAATAGATGCCAAAAGAAGTCCTTTTAAATTAATAAAACTATGGCCGGACGAAATAAGAAATAAAGTTTCTTCCTGGGCCAATCCGGTTAACTTGGTAAGATTGGTGAATATTATCGAGAGAAGAGCAGTGGTAAGAAGGGCAATAATAATACTAACAACAGCCAGATGTGATTTTCTTTTTATGCCCTCTGTTAGGTAGATAATACATAAAAGTATAATTAAAGATCCAATAATTGAAATAAACAAAGGACTGGCTCCGTTCATAATTTGAGGAATAATAAATTTCATAATCACCAAAAAACTAACGGCAAGAGCGATTAAAGCCCTCAATCCCTTAAGGTGACCAATAACGATAATTACCAGTGCAAATAAAAAAGCGAGAAAGTATAGACTGCCCCGCCTGACGTAATCGTAAATATAATATCGTTCATTGCCTTCAAAGTCTAGAGTTTTTGACACCATCACCTTGTCACCAACTTTATATTCTTTGGCACTCAAAACTTCTATGTCGGAGATCCCATAAAAAATTACCTCCTTATCTTTCCAGTCATCGTTTAAGCCTTTTAATTTAACATCTTGCTGTTTATAAAAATCGCCCTGTTCATTGGATTTTTCTTGCTCTTCAATTATTTCGATTACTTCCGCTTCAAAGATATTTTCCTGGGGATTTAAATTTTCTTCAGCGGTATATTCTTGGGCCGAAGCTAAAAGAGGAAAGAAAAAAGTAAATATAATTAATGAAAAAATTATTTTTTTCATGTGATGACTTTATCAATTTTAATTAACTTTTCATCATTTAAATAATAATTCCGATAGCTTGAATATTTATAATGAGTGTCGAATTTTTTTATTTTTATTTGCTTGAGAAGGTTTTTAACAATTCCTAGAAGGTTGGACATTTTAATCTATTAATTCTTCGAGAAGGTTGGATCTCCTGATCCAACCAAGAATTTAGATAGTGCGGATCAGGAGATCCGCACTTCTCCAAGAAGATAAAGTTTTTATACAAGAAATTATTTTACAAAAAATATATTTTCTTTAAAATCATTTTATTAAGCAAACATGAGCCACTCGGGTTTAATAAGAAGGAGAGCTCCTAATAAGAAAATAATAAGACCGCCAATCAGTTCGGAAAGCCGGGAATATTTACCCGTCAATCCAGTTGCCTTAACTGTCACCATGGCCACAGAAAAAATTATCATATCATCGAGCATAAAAACAAAAGTATAGCCGAAAATATAAAGATAGTGTTGCCATCTAGGTAGGTTGCTCAAAGCCAAAATTTGAGTATAGATTGCAGGCAAGCCGACCGAGCAAGCCAGTTCAATTAAATTTACGACAAAAGCCAGGACGACGATACCACCCAGGGCGTAGATAAACTTTTTGGACTCAACAATATTATTAATTCTCTCCATTATTTTTTGCCGGCGGTCACCCTGAATAACCTTGCATTCTTCAGAACGTTTCTTCCAGAATTCTCTCAGATAATAAAAACCGACACCAAGAGCCAGTACCCCGATTGCAATCTGAACAATTCTAACATAACCGATAAATAGAAATAAGTTAAGCCAGGCGGTCATAAAGAGATAATAGACAACGGCTGAAGCGGCAATAAAGGTAAGGCCAATAGCCCACATATTTTTCCGGTTTTGCATGCCTAGTAAAGCACTGATTAAAAAAACCAGGACCCACATAGCGCAGGGGTTAAAGCCGTCCACCGCTCCGATAATCAGAGTAAGAACAGGTAGGGAATATTTCATTAAATCAACTTCGCCGAAGAATGGAAGATTATAGGTTTTTTCTAAATAAATAGACGAATTTGTATTTGTGTTTTGGTTTTGATTGGTGTTTGCGTTTACATTATTTTCAATTTGCTCAACTTTATAGTCAATAAAACTAATAATTGGAGTATCACCGACTGAATATCCATTCCCCCAAATAAGCATGGGCACTCCGCGTTCATTATAAGGAATACCATTCTGTTCGCAATACTGATTAAAAAGAGCTGCATTTTCCGGATTCAAGTATACTTCTCTTTTTTCAAGATCAACTTTTTCTTTAAGATTTATACTTTCCATATATTCTTCGACTTTATCGCAGTGGGGACAGGAAAAACCATAAAAAAATATTACCTTTTCCTTGGCCTGGGCCAGAAAAGGAATTGATATAAGAAATATTAAAAGGGGGATTAATAATAATTTTTTATTCATGAATTGAAATTGCCTTTCCTTCGGTTATTGCTTTTGTGATTTTTTTATAGGCAGAAGACAATATACGCTGAAAAGTGCTCTGCGAAGTATTCATTGCCTTCGCTGCTTGTTCCTGAGAAAGGTTTTTTGTATTTTTTAATCTTAAAGCTTCGACTTCTTCCCGGGTAAGTTTAATAATTTCAAGACGCCTCATCGGCACTCCCTGAGGTTTAAAAAAGTTAGTTCTTGGCCGAAATCGTATTCTACGGCATAATCTGGGTCTGGGCATATGTATATTTATATCAACATTTTGGGTAAATGTCCAATATAAAAGAAGGCCCCCTGCTAAAGGGTCTCCTGCCCCAAAGGGGTCCCGTTGGGGCAGGGAAACAAGAGGCCTTCTTTTTATTTACTTTTTTTGGGCTTGAGGGCTTGAAGATCTTGCTCAATCATTTTCAATTCTTCTTTTAGCATCTCTTTTTCGTCTTTTAAAGCTTCAAGTTCGTTATCTTGAGTCCAGTCTTGGACCGGGTAAGCTGCTTGGCGTCTTGAGCCAAAGCCGAAACCACGGCCGAAACCTTGTCTTGCCCCACGCCCTGTACCTCGGCGATAACCGGCTCCGCAGGGGCCAGAGCCCCATCCAGCGCCGGGACCACCGCCCCAGACGGGACCTTGTCCGTTAAAACCTGGCATATATTTTTTTCCTTATTAATTTAATATTATTTGTTATCCCGACCTTTATTGTGGATAACTTTTCGGGCATTTACCCAATATTAGCGTAAAAATATTTTGTTGACTTATTATGAGTATATACCCATAATTAATTATAGCTTTTATAAACATTATGTCAAGAATTAGATAAGCTTATTAAGTCGTATAATATTCATTTTTAAGGTATTATAAATATTGTATGGAAAAAACAAAAATAATAGATGCGGGAAAACAGCTTGTAAATATGATAAAGATGTCAGTGCCTATTATTCTTGGTGTTGTCTTGTTAGTCGGCTTGGTAAGTAAAGCCATTCCCCAGTCTTTTTATTCTAATTTATTTACGGGAATAAATGCCATCGATGCATTTATTGGTAGTGCTATAGGCAGTATCGCGGCCGGGAGTCCAATCACCAGCTATATCATTGGTTCGGAATTGCTTAATAACGGAGTCAGTTTAGTGGCGGTGGTTGCTTTTATTCTGGCTTGGGTCACCGTGGGGGTGGTTCAGTTTCCGGCTGAAAGTTTGATGCTAGGCCGCAAATTCGCCCTGGCCCGGAATATTACTTCCTTTGTTACGGCTATTATTATTTCTTTATTAACGGTTGGGACGGTATGGTTAATCCAATAAAAAAAATAAAAGATCGAATCGGAGCTAACTGGTTTTTTTTGATTTTAGTTATTCTGGCATATTTTATAATTACTCTTTTTAATTTAGAGCTTCTAAAAGAATCACTTTTGGCTTCCTGGAATATTTTTAAAGAAGTAATCCCTGTCGTTTTTTTGGTCTTCTTTTTGGTTTTTGTTTTTAATTTATTATTTTCCCCTGACAAAATTATTAAATATCTAGGCGAATCTTCAGGAATAAAGGGCTGGATAATTTCTGTTGTCTTTGGCGTTCTTTCTTCCGGCCCGATTTATATGTGGTATCCGCTTCTTAAAGATTTAAAAAGCAAGGGAATGAGAGATGCCTATATCACCGCTTTTCTTTATAACCGGGCGGTAAAAATTCCCCTGCTTTCTATGATGGTTTTTTACTTTGGCTGGCTTTTAGTTATAGTATTAAATTTTTATATGATAATATTTTCCGTTATTAACGGATATGTAGTAGAAAAAATAATTAAAAGAAAGGAACAAATATGAAAATTGCTATTGCTAGTTTAGAAAAAAAAGAAGATGCGAAAGTTTCCAATCAAGCCGGACGAGCTCCTCATTATTTAATTTTTAATGAAGAGGGGGAGATGTTAGAGACTTGGGATAATGTTTTTGCCAAAGGCGGCGGCGGAGCAGGCTTCGCAGTTGTTGATGCGATGAAAGAAAAGGGTATTAAGATTATTATTGCCGGGAAGTTCGGGCAAAATATGATTGGAGCCATGGATTCAGCCGGAATTAAATATTACGAAAAAGACGGCCTAGCTAAAGAAGCGGCAAAAGAGGTAAAATAAAAGTCTTTACTTTTTTCTCCTGGTTTTTAATTCTAGCATTTTAATTCCGTTTTTTCGTAAAAGGGCTGCAAAAACACCGTAGCCTTTTTTCTTTTTCCCCTTGAACGAACCGTCATATATAGTGCCACAGCCGCAGGAAGGACTGCCTGATTTAAGAATAACTTTTTTAATCTTATTTTTTTTAATTGTTTCTAAAGCTTTTTTGGCTCCTTTAATATAAATATTAGTGTACTCTTTACCGTCTGAACCGATTATTTTTGCTTTTTTGTTCAAAACATCAAAACCGTCGCCGCCAATAATTTCACAAGCCGGGCGAGGAGTAGGAAGGCCTGCTAATTGTTCAGGACAAAGAGCAGTATATTCTTTGTCTTTTATTATACCTAAAACATCTTTTGATTTTTTTGATTTTCCGTTCCAGCGGCAAGGAACACCCGTCAGGCAAGCGCTGACGCCATAATGGCTTTTGGTTTTTTTAGAAGGCATATACTTATTATTAAAGTTGATCAATTAAATTATAGCAGAAATATTTTTTTAAAAAAGGAGCCTAAAGACCCTCATATAATTTTTTTGCATTTGACCAAAACCATAATTTAAAAGATAATTACTATAATGTTTTATCATGATATTAATCCGATCTTAGGCACTATAGGTCCAGTTAAAATATATTGGTACGGAATATTATTTGTTATTGGTCTTTTACTTTATGTTTTTCTTACTCGCTGGATTTTTAAACGCAGTGAACTTTCGGTCAAGAAACTGGAAACTCTTTTTGTTTATTTATTCTTTGGTTTTTTAATCGGGGCCAGGCTTGGCCATGTCTTTTTTTATCAATGGGGTTATTATTCAAAAAATATCGGTGATATTGTTAAAGTCTGGGAGGGCGGCCTTAATAGTCACGGGGCAACAATCGGACTTTTAGCCGCTTACTTTTTATTTTATTTTATTTCAAAAAAGAAAAATCCGGAATTTATATTTTATAAATATTCTGATTTATTGGTTATTGCTATTCCGGTTGTCGCCATGATGGTGAGAATAGGTAATTTTATTAATGCGGAAGTATTAGGGCGGGCGACAAGTTTACCTTGGGGAGTAATTTATGAAGGGCTTGGCCAAAGCATTGCCCGTCACCCGGTCCAGATTTATGAAGCTCTGATGGCTTTAGTGATATTTTTAGTATTGTTCTCTGTTTATTTAAACAAACAAACAAAGCCTTACTTCCTTACTTTTTCATTTTTTATCCTTTATTTTGGCACAAGATTTACAATAGAGTTTTTTAAAGAATATCAGGTGCTTGACGCAAGCGGAACCTGGAGTCTGGGGATGACTATGGGACAGGTTCTTTCTGTTATTCCTATTATTGTATCTTTGGTGTATTTTATTTATTTTTATCCGAGAAAATAGTAATACAAAAAAATAACCTTTTTAAAAAAGAGTATTTTTTTATTAAATAGTTATAAAACCGTTTCAGCCGCTTTTATAATTGGATAAACAATTGGCGAAGCGGTAAGAAGAGGATGAGTGCCTACTTGTAAAAGAATTAAATCACTGACAGTCATTTCCTTCTGGATGGCTAGACCAACAATGTTTATTATTTCGCCGACACTTTTAGGGCCCATGATTTGCCCGCCGATTATTTTTTTTGAAGTTTTATCAAAAATAAGTTTTGTAGCAATAGGTTGGGTATTTGGCAATGAACCAGGATGGTGACAAGGAGTTTCGGCGCTCCCTATTAAAATATTTAGCTTTTCTTTTTCCGCCAGGCATTTGTTGTAACCAGTTGCGGCTAAAGTTAAATTGCCTAAACATGTAGAGAAAATACTGACTACCCCATCATTCTTTATCTTGTTTATAAAAAGATTAGAACCGGCAATACGCCCTTCATAACAAGCCGTTGAAGCCAACATAGCGGGAACGGGTTTTTTAGTGAGAGAATCTTTTTTTAAGGCACAATCCCCGATAGCAAAAATATTAGAATCACTCGTTTGCATATATTCATCTACTTCAATGCTTTTATTTTCTGTGATTTCCAAGCCCGATTTTTCCGCTAAATTAATTTCAGGTTGGGCCCCAACAGATAAAATAATAATATCAGCGGGGATTTTTTTACCGTTTTTAAAAATTACTTCATTCCCCCTTATTTCTTTAATCTGAGCATTCGTGTAAATATTTATACCCTTTTCTTTTAATTCGTTTTCTGCCGCTTGGGCAAATTCTTGGTCAAAAGCAAGACCTAGGCATCTATTAAGTACTTCTACAATAGTAATGTTTTTATCTTTTAAAACCGATAATTCTTCTGCGATTTCCATGCCGATGAAACCGCCGCCAATAATTACAATATTTTTTGCTTTTAGAATTTCTTCTCTTAGTTTATTTAAATAGTTGCAGTCTTTTTTTATCAGCCAATGTTTATTTTCATCAAAACCTTTGATCGATATAATTTTCGGGTTTGAACCAGTGGCCAGGATTAATTTTTCGTATTCTATTTTTTCTGTTTTAAGATTAATCGTTTTATTTTCTCTGTTAATTTCAGAAACTTCGCCGACAATAAGTTTTATGTTATTATCTGATAGAACTGTGTCAGGAATAGTATTTTTTTCCACTGAATCAAGACGACAAAAAATATAAGGAATGCCGCAAGGAATGGGGTTTAATTTTGTTTTACGGATAAGAACAATTTTTTTATCCGGATTATTTTTTCTGGCCGTTAAAGCTACGACTACTCCCCCCGGTCCGCCGCCAATAATTAAAATGTCACTTTTTTTCATAAATATTTATAATTAATTATTTCTTAATATTTTGCTTGTCACACTTGGAAGCAAAAGGGCAGCTTTGGCACTCGCCCTTTTTTTGTTTTAAAGATTTTTTTATAAACAAAATAAAAATAGTGATAGCCAATAATCCAATGATGTAAAAAATGATGTTACTCATATTATTGAAAACCGATTAATTTACCTCCTTGATAAACAAAAAATGAAACAAGCCAGGCAAGAACAACACTATAACCAACCACAAAGCTGGTCCATTTCCAGGAATTTGTTTCTTTTTTTATTATAGCAATGGTGGCCACGCAGGGAATATAGATAAGACTGAAGACCATAAAGGCAAGGGCGCTTAAAGAGGTAAAGTGTGCCTTTAATATTGTGCCCAAAGTTCCTTCGGCGACGCCATAAAGCGTTCCCAAGGTGCCGACTACCACTTCTTTAGCGGCCGTACCAAAGATTAGGGCAACAGTTGGCTCCCATTGGCCAAATCCAAGTGGCCCAAAAATAGGGGCGATAGACGAACCAATTTTTCCGATTATTGAATCAGCTGAAGCATATTCAACTCCCAGAGGTAGACTGGCGAAAAACCAGATAACCAGAGAGAAAACAAGAATAATTGTTCCGGCTCTTTTTATAAATAACCAAACTTTTTCCCAGACATGAATTAGAAGCCCTTTTAAAATAGGGAAACGATAAGGAGGCAATTCAATAACGAAAGGTTCCGAAAGGCGGCCAAAAAAGAGTTTCTTAAAAATAAAACCCAGGATAATTGCCAGAATTACGCCGAGAAGATAAAGAGAGAAAATAATCCAGCCCTGATAAGCGGTAAAAAAAGCGCTGGCAAAAAGGACGTAAATCGGCAGACGGCCGCTGCAAGACATTAAAGGATTAATAAGAATGGTTAGAATCCTGTCTTTTTTTGAACGAAGAGTCCGTGTGGCCATAATAGCCGGAATATTACAGCCAAAACCTAAGATTAATGGGATGAATGCTTTTCCATGCAAACCAATCCGATGCATAAGCCGGTCCATGACATAGGCCACTCTCGAAAGATAGCCAGTGTCTTCCATAATGCCGATAAAAAGAAAAAGAATAAAAATATTAGGCAAGAAAGAAAGGATGGCTCCCACTCCTCCTATTAAACCATTATTGATTAAAGAAGTAATCCAGGGGGCCATAGCCCAAGCCTCAAATTGGCTGGTTATTATATTGCCAAGCCAGCCAAAAAAATCATTAATTAAATTAACCAGGGGGGCGGCTAAGGCGAAAGTAGCTTGAAACATTATGAGCATTAAAACAAAGAATATTAACGGCCCTAAAAACTTATGGGTCAAAAACTTATCTATTTTATCAGAAGAAGAGACACTTTTTTCCGCCCTTTTTGTAATTGATTCTTTCCCAATGCCACGGATAAAGTTATAGCGTACCTCTGTCAGAATAGTGGCAATATCTTGATTATAGATGTTTGATAAACGCTTTCTGCCTGTCCTAATGATATTATTTAATTCCTTAAAATATTTTTTACCACTTAGATCTTTTAAAAAACGCTCATCTTCTTCCAGGAGCCGTAAAGCGAGCCAATTAATATTACAGGGGTGAAAATTATATTCATTTTTTTGAAGAAATTCTCTAATTTTATCAACCTCAGTATTAACTTCTGGGCCGTAAGTCAATTTAATATTACATTTACCCCAAAGATGATGGGCTTGATTAAAGATAGAGTCTAGAAGATTGTTTGATTTTTCTTTATTTGGGGCTTCAATTTTCACCACAGAAACTCCTAAAAGTTCTGACAATTTATTTTCGTCTATGTGGATTCCATGTTTGGCGGCCAGGGTAGCCATGTTCAAAGCTAAAATCAAAGGAGCGCCAAGCTCTAAAAGTTGGATAGTAAGATATAGATTTCTTTCCAAATTTTCCGCGTCAATTATTTGAATAATAACATCGGGTTGCTCGCCAAGAATAAACTCTCTAGTAACTGCTTCTTCTTCGGTATAGGCAGCCAGGCCATAAGCGCCCGGCAAATCAACCACTCTTATTTTATGATTTTTATGGATAAAATATCCCTCTTTTTTTTCTACCGTTTTCCCCGGCCAATTTCCAACGTGCTGATGAGAACCGGTCAGGGTATTAAAAAGAGTTGACTTGCCAACATTCGGATTTCCGATTAAACCGATGGTAATATGTTCTTCGATTTTAGATTTTCTGGACATAAATTCTTCTTGCTTGCTTTCTTCCGACAGCTATTTTTGAATTAAAAACTTTCAGAATTACCGGGCCAAGTCGATCATTTTTGACAATAATTATTTCCGCTCCCTCAAAAAGGCCTAATTCGTGAAGCCTTTGCCGGAGCCATGGGCCGCCATGAAGACCGACTATTTTTACTTTTGTTCCTGACGGGAAATCAGCGAGTAATTTTTTACTAATTAAACTTCTTTTTTTTAGTAATCTTCTGCCAAACATAATTTTTATTTATTTAGGGATTTTTTTACCATGAGGACAAACTTTCGGGCGATTTAAAAATTTATCCAATTTATTAATTGTTCTAGTGGAAAAAGCATGCTCTAATTCGTGGGCTTCTTTATGTATATTTTCTTTTTTTACCTTTAATGCTTTTTTTAAAAAAACTTCGACTAAGCGATGGCGCTGGGTAATTTCCTTTGCTTTTAATTCCCCTTTTTTTGTTAATTTAATTTCACTATAAGGTGATTTTTTTATATATCCTAAATTAACAAACTTTTTTAACATAACCGAAACTGAAGGTTTGGAAACTTCTAAGTAAGTGACGATATCTTTTGACCTGATTATTTTTTTCTCTTCCCACAAGTGATAAAGTGCCCTTAAATAATCTTCTCGGCTTTGTTTTTTCATATAAAAGTTAGTTATAACTAACTTTTATTATATCATATAGATTTAGGCCAGTAAAGATTTTATTGGGGATAAATATCGTATTTCTCTAATAATAATAGAATGTTATACTTATGATTGTCTAATAATTAATAATAAAATTATATGCCTGTTAAGAGAAAAACAACCAAGAAAAAATTAACCTCTAAAAAAACTGAAGCAACTTCCGGCAATCTTTCCTCTGAATTCAAGAAATTAGGCAAAAACCTGGAAATGAATATAAAATCGGCCTGGCACTCCAAACAAAGAAGAGAACTGGAAGATCAAGTTGGGGAAGGGCTTAATAAGCTTGTTCAAGGAGTTGATAAGCTTTATAAAAAGAGCCAAGAAAAGGATTTTGATAAAAAAGTAAAATCAGGGCTTTTTAAAGCGGTGAAAAAGGCTAATATTAAACTTGAACAAGTGCATGATAAGTGGGAGCCCCGGCAGGAAAATAAAAAATAATTTAATAAAAAAATCCCCCCGTCCTGAGCGCAGTCGAAGGATGGAGGGAGAATATTCAATTTTGCCCTAGAGGATGTTTTTTACATCTTCTATTGTGAAAGGTTTAGAGAGTAATCCATCAATGTGGATTCCTTTTTTTTCCAGCCTTTCTTTTTCTTTTTCAGAGCAATCCAAATCCAAGCTCATTAAAATAACAGTTCTTCTCTCAGCTCCGACTAAACTTGAGATTACTTGGATTACTTTTAATCCCAGATCATCTATTGAATTTTTCAAGTTTTCGTCAACAAACACTACGTCTGGTTGTTCGACATCAACCGCATTAATCGCCTCTTCTCCATTAGTGGCCGTGAAGACCTCAAAACCAAATTGTCCAAGAATATTGCTGAGCTCGCAACGGATTCCTGGGTTGTCATCAACAACCAAAGCTCGTTTACACATCTTCCTTCCTCTCTTTTTTTGAATGTTCTATTTAAATTACTTAACACTATAGCGCAAAAATAATGTTTTGTCAATCTTATAAGATTATTTAAACGATAAAAAAACACCCCAATAGTTAAGTATCAAGGTGTTTTTAGTTAATCGTTATTTAAAAATTAGTGTTAATTATGATCGCAATTGCGTTCTCCACTCATAGAGTGTGAACCGCCTCCCATTCCTTTTCCTCTGGCGCCGTTTTGTCCCATACTTTGAGTACGCTCTTCCATGGTCTGTTTTAATTCTTCTCCGTATTCAGCTGATATTTTTTCCTCAGCAACCATATTATCAATACCTTCTATTTTCCGGGCGTGCATTCGTTCCCTCATTTCATCGTGTGTAATGCCGCTTTCTTCAATGATTTCCGGAAATCTCATGCCATCGTCAAGCTTGGCCTGAAGGTCTTCAGCCGGTAAACCAAGAGCTTCTGCCTTGTTTTCAATCATTTGTTCTCTTCCGCCGCCAAAAAATCCGCCGAGAAAGCCACTAGATTCTTGAGCCGAAGCGCTTAGGATAAACCCGGAAACTAAAACAGTAGAAACAACGGCGAACAGACTGATTAGTAATGTTTTTTTCATATTTTATAAATCTTTTAATTATTATTGAACAGTTATTCCGACCTTTCATATATAATACAAGACCATAAACAGGTTTATTTCATTATATGAAAGGATCCGCCGCGGCGGGGTCTAGGCAGGTGATTTTGGGAAGGAGTCCAGTATTCGCCGGAGAAAATTTTAATTCTTTCCGCATTAATTTCTCCATTTTGAGGGGTGCCGATAATAGCAATTCTTTGTCCGATTTTAAATTCAATATCTTGGAACATGATTGTTTCATCGTCACAAATAACATCTATTTCCTCATTAGTGGGGGTGGTGATAGTAAGGATGCTATTTTCTATTTTGATAATTTCTCCAATGTGGGCATCTCGTCCTTTCAGATTATAACCCATTTTTTCTTTAAAGAAAGGAGAAACCAAGGGAATATTTTTATTCTGGACAAAGTCATGTATCCGCCCCGGAATATTAAGGGCGGAAGTGGTAATGCCAAAGAGAATAACGCCGGCCACAATTATAGTGATGATTAGCGGGTAATTTTTTTTGTAGGAAAAATCAAAACGCTTGAGAATAACCGCGACCACGATTATTAAAACAACAGCGACAATTAATAATTCATAAGGAAAATTACCCAATATAATGCCAAAACCTCTTAAACCAAAATCGGTGAATTCAAGGGCTCCAGACTGGATTAAGGCGTAACCGATAAGACCAATGACTAGAATGCTTATTAAAGTGAGTAAAACAGCTGCACTTTCCAGGCCGAGTTTGCGAGCCAACACCGAAAAACGAGAACGCATTTTCACTTTTCTTTCCTTGAGGGTGTCTGATATTTTTTCGCTGAGATTAATTTTTTTCATAAGTATTTAAAATGTTTTTAAGCTCTTTTTTGGCCCTGTTAATTAAGGTACCGACGGTATTAACCGGTTTTCTTAAGATATCTGAGATTTCTTCATAGGTTTTATCCTGGGTATAGCGCAAAATAATAATTTCCCGGTATTTGACTTCCAGTTTTTGAATAGCGTTTTCTACTCTTTCTTTTTCCTGTTTTAGGTGCATTTCCTCGAGTAAATTACTTTCAGAAGGGATTATTTCTGCGATTTGCGAGTCTTCCAGAGATATTTCTTTGCGGTGTTTTTTAATGAAATTAATCGCTTCGTTATGGGTAATCCGGTATATCCAGGAAGAAAATTTTCTTGTCTGGTCATAAGCCCGCAGGTTTTTAAAAACCTTAATAAAAACATTTTGGAGAATGTCTTCACAGTCATGAGGATTATAATTCGTTAAACGCAGAAGATAGCCAAAAAGGGGTCCTTCGTAGCGCTTTACAAGCTCGGAATATAATTCCTGGTCTTCTTCGGTGATTTTTCTTACCAACTCACCGTCTGAGAGGTTTTCATTCATGGTGCTTATATTATAATACAAATATACTTTATATAATATTTCAGCTTATTTTCCAAATAGGTGAAAATGAATTATAATGAAAAGTAGGTTTAAATACAATAAAAGAAAAAACGAATATTAATTAAAAAATAAACAAGGAATAAACACATGAAAGAAGTAGAGGAGCCAAAAAAGAAAAAAGGAAAAGCCAAGAAATTTTTTGTGCTGGCTATTTTAACAGCCATTGGCACAGTAATAGCCACTATATTCATGAAAAAGAAAAAAGATCAGATAGAAGACGAAGAATAGATTCAAATAAAAAATGTCCGGCTCTTTAAAAAAGAGCCGTGTTTTGTAGTACTTAAATGTAGGTGATTTTTGATTGTTCAGTGTTTTACTCTTTTTTTGTTTTGGTGATAGCGATTATCGCTAGCATGATTATGCCGGCGCCCAGCCATTGGCCGGATTTCAAAACTTTATCATGAATAATAAATTCCAGCAAGATAGAACTAATCGGAAACATGAGTTCATAAATCGTGGCTCTGGAAGCGAGGGTTTTTTTTAGGCCCCAGTAATATATAAATATGCCGGTGGCTCCGACGGTTATGGCGATTAGAAAAAAAACACCGATCATTGACCAAGTAATAACGGAAAATCCGGAAAACCCGGCGTAGCCTGTTTCTATTCCAGAGCCGTTTAAAATTGAAATTAAAATGATAATAAAGAGCATTACTCCGGTGGTAATAAAAAAGCGGAGAGCGGTGCTAAGTCCGTGCGAAATTTTGCGGATTGCTTTTT
>CBDUSL010000005.1:0-31855 GCA_965370265.1 uncultured bacterium
CCGGTAATGGCCCGGACTTTGCCGGCGGGGTAGCAACGTCAGGCAAATTTTATGCTGGCTTTATTCCAGACGCGGCCGCCGCCACTAACAACGATACTTTAATGGTAAAAAATAATATTGTAGGTGGTACATCTGTCTACGCGGAACAGAATAACGCCGGCTATGCCGGGTGGTTTGCGGGGAAAGTGAGAATGAATGACACAACAACTTCACCTTATAGTGTAAACGCACTTGAAGTACACAGTCAGGGCTCAAGAGATGGAGTGGGTGCCGGAAGTACAGATTCCACAATTCGAGCGGCGTTATATGCAGAAGGCGGAACGCAAACCAGGGGTAATGCTATATGGGGGGATGTTGTAACTTATAACGGAGATAATCCAGCGGGAGACCTTTACGCCGGTAAATTTACTTGTACTGGCCCTTTTGATTATGGCCCTCGTTGTTGGGCGGCTCAATTTAGTGGTAGGGTTTCTATCGTCCGTCCAGAAAACTGGAACTTTAACGAAGGGGATCAATTCTCAGATCCTAGTAGAATAGCTCTTTCAGTGAGGAATGAAATTAATAAAAGTCCCATTGGGATAAAGGTTGAAATACCGGACAATGACTACTTTTACGGCAGTGGTCCCAAAGAAATTACAGGCCTTAAAATTGATATGGGAAATCCTCAAACGGTTGCGACTGGTGGCAGTGGTGAACAAGCTGATTTTAGTTATGCTCTCTATGCTAAGGCTTCTACTCTTCATTCAGGAGCGATAAATAGATATGCTGGCTATTTTGAAGGGGATGTAAAAATTACAGGACATCAGATACATGAACACTGGAGTTTTGATAATACAGATGCTGATAACTGGGCTATGGTACCAGCTGAAATATATAATTACAGAAGAGAAATTGTTAGTAATGGTATTCTTTGTATAAATGGTAAAGATCCACATAGTCATGATATTCTACCACCTCAGAGTGGTCAGCCTGCATTTTGTTGTAAAATAAATCATTTAGAAGGATGTACATCTTTTAATTCAGTATGCATAATTGGCTGTATGGACCATACGCATGAAGATATGAATTGGGGTAATAATAATTGTAGGCTGTCCACTAGAATAGATATGAGTTCACTTAATAAAGGAGAGGTTATGGCAACCGGATTTCATCCTACTACGCACGTTTGCCAGAATTACATTTCTGATGCAAATGGATTAGGAAAAGTTACTATTTGGCGCTAAATAGTAACTTAAAACTTTATTTTATTTCGACCGACTCCGAGCGTAAGTCGAGGAGGAATGGAGAAATCTCTATATAATTATAATAAAAGACCGAGATCTCTCTGCTCTGCTCGAGATGGGATGAGAAAAGTATGACTCAAGATGGGGACGGGAGTGGCGTAAGTATAAAAAACGTACCGGACTGAAGTCCGTATGAAAATTGAAAATTAGAATATTATTATATTAAATTCATTTAATGCCCAAAATAATTAAAAAAAAACCCATTTTTTTCGTAGTTCCCGCCCTAATAGTAATTATCGGGGCCGTCTTTTTATTCACGGATAATATCTGGTCTGCTTCCGAGTTTGACCGGGAAGCCAGTCCGGCCGGTTATACGGATTCTACTCTAAATGATGTGGTTGCTCATTTTAACGATGATAATAATGTTTACTATGTCTGGGCCGTCGGACTTATAGCTGTCGAACCCACACCGGAAGAAAATGGAGTGATATTTAGTTATGATGGCCAAAATTTTCTTTGGTCAGCCCATGATGTTGACCCTGGTGATAGTCTGAATGGCATCGACCTTTATTATGATTCTGATACAGGTAACTATACTCTTTGGGCGGTGGGTGATAATGGTTATATTATTAAATACGATCGTTGGGATGGGTATGAAGGATGGGGTTATCAATGCAAAAATAATAATTGTCGAAATGGGATTCCGCCTGATCCTTTTAATGTATCTGATAATAATTTTACAACTGTTAATTTAGTGGATGTTTCTTTTGTTAATGAATCTGAAGGCTGGGCTATTGGAAGCGATGGGGAAATTTTTGATACAACCGACGGTGGCCTAAATTGGCTTCCGGCTGGTGATTTTGGTCAGGGAGCCAATGCTATTGAAATGATTGCTGACGATAATGGCTGGATTGTTGGTGAAGGGGGAAATTATGCCCAATGGAATGGCACTGACTGGACACCTGGTCAAATAGGCACCATTGATTTAAAAGATGTTGCTTTTGCTGGCCCTGATAATGGTTGGATAGCGGTTAGGGCTGATACTTATCATTATTATGACTCCGTAAGCTGGCAAACGAGATCAACAGGTCTAGACATAACGTCCAATATGAATGGAGTAGCCGCCGTCTATGACATAAACACAAATAGTCATCATGTCTGGTTTGTGGGGGACGACGGTCGGATAATGTTCAGCCAAGATCAAGATAATACTAACTGGATTTTTCAGCAAACGGAAGTCACCCTTAATCTTAAAAAAGGATTTGCCGTTAATCCTACTCATATGTGGTCTGTTGGCGAGGAAAGTATGATTTTAAAGATTTCTCCCGGTAATACCACCGGCTGGGGCTATGTAGGGGCTGATAATTGTGATCGGGATTGTTCTGGCGGGGCTTGTCATATTGGACTTTGCCCGGACCTCATCACTCCGGCCACTAAGCCAGTCGGCTGGATTAGCTATAATTGCGCCAACCAGACTGTTTGTGATAAGACCACTTATTCATATGGAGTTAATATAAAAAAGAAAGTAGAAGCCGGAGAATGTTCTGGTGCTTCCAATATTCTTTGCACTAGTCATGATGATTGTATTGGCGATTGTGTAAATTTTGGTCTGTGTACAAATGAAAATCAAGATAAAGACGTGGGCATTCTTTCCGGATACGGCTGGTTCGGGAAGAAAGATGATTATGAACTGCCGCCAGATATTGCTTGCGATTATGTTAATCCAATTGATGGGTTCACTTATTGTTCAAATAATCATTTGGTGAAATGCGATGATGTTTCTGAGTGTGCCTGTTATAATAATCACGCCAGCTGTTATTCTACCGGTTGGCTTTCTTTTGACCGGAATGACACTGGTGATCCCCCGGCCCTGCCTTATATGACCTTGCCTGTTAATACTCCTTGTTTAAAAGATATATCCAGCGGTGACCCCGAAGATTATGTTCTGGCTACTTTTGATTACAATACTTACGCGGTTGAGGGCTGGGCTAGATTTATGACTGGCCGCTGTTTGGACGGCCTTGATAATCCTCTGGGTCAAGCCTGTTTTATTAACGATGATTGCTCCGGCGGCAGTTGTTATCATAACGGTCAGGGAAGATGTGAAGATGACTGGTCTACTCTTTGTCAGACAGATATTGATTGCGGGGGGGCGGTGGATTCTTGCCAATATCCTGAAGGCTGGATAAAATTTCGCGGAGGGAATAATGAAGTAAATCCAGATCCTTTAGTTTCCGATTATATGCCTTGCAACGCTTGTATTACGGTTGATCCAGGTAAGAGCGCCGGTGATCTTACGGATGATGACGGGGATGAATATATAACCTGCAAGATTTGTGACGGTTTTTTATCGGGCGAAAAATACATGTGCAATAAGTGTGGGACAATTAGAATTAATTCCGAAGATCCCTTAACTTGTGGAACAGGTCGTTGCTCAGACACTCCTTCTGAAGTATGTATATATGGTTCAAGCTGGAATTTTTGTCCCGGTGTAGAAACTTGTGAACAGGCTGGATTTTGTATTGCCGGCTCCCATATTTATGCCCCCTGCACAAATGATAGTCACTGTGATGATATTGAAAATAGTTGTCATAAAGATGAAAACTGGTCAGGCAATACCTGTAATACTTGCGCTACTTGCGACCAATACGGAGTTTCTGCGGATATAAGTTCCGGTGACTGGTTTGGTTATGCTTATTCCGAAGATTTTGGCTGGATTGATATGAGTATGGTGAGCCAATACAATACGGCCTGGATAAGAGTTCAATATGGAAATATTTATTCCAGAGGCAATGTGGGAAGTTGGCGGACCGCTCCTGCGCCAGGTTATACTTATTCTGAAAGAGACTGTAATGCCAGCTATTTAATTCTGGCCGGCGGCCGGGTGATTAATTTTTGTTCGGATGCTTTAGCAGAAATAAATTTAGGCGCCGACCCTTCTGTAACTACACCGGAGGAAGGTAATCCCTATGTGGTTGAAGGGTATAGGGCCTTTAATTTACCTAAAGATGAATTTAGTCCTCATAGTATTTTAGGGACTATAGATTATAATTACCTAGTTCGCAATGTTGAGGATAGCGATATTTTTGAAGGGGGAGCAACAGATAGTAATTTCGGAATTGAACCAATTGATTTAGCGGGGAGAATATTCCATGTTAAAAAAACAGGAGAAGCTGAAGGACAAGAAGGCAACTTAACTATTAATAGTGCTAATGGATTTGAAATTGGTAACGCGTTGATTGATGGCTCAGGATTGGTAATAGTAGATGGAGATTTGAATATTGAAAGTAATATAATTTATGATGATACTGGTGTAAATAAAATAAAACAGGTGCCCTCTATTGGTTTTTATGTTAAGGGTAATATTATTGTCCATGAAAATGTGACGGAAATTTTTGGCACTTATTATACAGAAAAAAGTTTTATTACTTACTCTTCTGGTACCGTCAATACAGATATTCAACTGAGAGTAAAAGGAGTCTTAGTCGCGGCTACATTTGATTTGAGAAGAAGGTTTAAAGGAACTATTAATATCCCCCAGCCGGCCGAAATAATTACTTACGACGGCCGTATTCAGCTTAATCCACCCCCGGGTTTTAGGGATTTAACCAGTGCTTTACCTAAGATTAGACCGGCAAATCCTTAATATTTCAAAAAAACCAAAAAATCTGTTATAATATAGTAGTTAATTAATAGCAAAAATAAACAAAATGGCGCTTTTTTCCCGAAAAAAAAGTTATTTAGGCATAGATTTAGGCACTTCCTCTATAAAATTGATTGAATTGACTGAAGAAGCCGGAAAACCTAAGTTAGTTACCTATGGATTTATTGAAGAACCGACTGACATTGTTAAAAATGATTCAGAAGAAGCTAAGAGGAGAATAATTTTACTATTAAAAGAATTAATTAAAAAAACAGGAACTACTTGTGATAGAGTTGTGGCGGCCTTGCCCAGCTTTACTGTTTTTAGTTCCATTATTTCCCTCCCGGCTATGTCAAAAAAGGACCTTAATTCAGCGGTTCGCTGGGAAGCAAAGAAGTTTGTTCCTATGCCCCTGGAAGAGATGGTTTTAGATTGGCGGCTTTTGAAGGATTTAAAAGAGGGTAAAAAGGATGATGAAGCAGTAAAAAATAATGAAAACGAAGCACAAGAAAAAGAAGGAGAAGAAGATAAAAAAAAGAAGAAAAAAAAGAAAGAAAGCTTAAAGCAGTCTAATTATAAAATTCTCTTAACGGCTGCTCCCAAAAATTTAGCTAAAAAATATATTGAAATATTTAAAGCCCTCAATTTACAGATTGTTAGTTTGGAGACAGAGGCTTTTGCCTTGGAGCGGTCTTTAATTGGCAATGATATGTCTCCGATGATGATTATTGATATTGGCGCCTTGGCCGCGGATATTAGTGTGATCAATGAAGGGGTGCCAGTTCTCAATCGGGGAATTGATGTAGGAGGCGATACTATTACTAAGGCAATTTCTAATGCTATGAATATTGATCTTGAAAGAGCAGAACAGTTCAAGCGTGATTTTGGAGTTTCTTCTTCTGAAACGACTCAAGGCCAAATTCCAAAAACAATTGAATTTGTAATTTCCTCAATCATCAATGAGGTAAAGCACTGCATAAATTTATATAGTAATGTAGAGGAAACACCGATAGAAAAAATTATTCTTTCCGGCGGCTCGGCCTTTTTACCTAATTTGCCGGAATATTTATCTAAACTTTTTAACATAAAAGTGATAATTGGCAATCCCTGGTCAAGAGTTTCTTTCCCCAAAGAACTTGAACCGGCTCTCTTGGAAATAGGCCCTCGTTTTTCCGTGGCTATTGGCTTAGCAATGAGGGAAATTATATAAAAAAATGCCAGACATAAATTTATTAAAAGATACAAAATCAGCAGAAGAGAAAAACAAGAAGAGAAAATCTTCATTCTCTTTTGATATGACTAAAAGCAACGCAGAAAAGCTAAGAGAGGAAAAAATAAAACCGAAATCTTCTTCTTATGGTCAGGCTTTTTCCGAACAAAAAGAAACAAAAGAAGGGGAAAACAAAATTAACCAAAATGTAGAAAAAAAAGGCGATTTGGAAGATATTTTTGCCAGTGACAAAAAAAACAAAAAAGAAAAAAATACGGAAAAAGTAGAATATACAGAAAGTGAAACGGATAAATTAAAAGGGAAAGAAATAAAACCTAAAAATTCCTTTTTTACCCGTTTTTTCTCTCGGCAGAAGAAAGAAAAAGAGCCGAAAATAATAAGTGAAAATAAAAGTGATAAGGATACGGAAAACATTATGGCTGCTCCTGGGGCCAAAAAAAAGTTTGGCACGGGTAACGTTGAATATAGCAAGCCTTCTTCTGAAGCAAAAGCGGAAATTAAAGAAATAAAGTAAGAAAAGAAAAAAAAAGAAAAATCAGAAGACATTGCTTCCAGTGAGGATTCTTTTCTAGTTAATCTTTTACCGGAAGAATTAATGGGCCGCGAGGAGCCAAGAAAGAAATTAATAAATCTTGGCTTTATTTCTCTTGGAGCTGTAGTGCTGATTATTTTAGCTTATTTTGGCCTTGCTTTTTATCAATCAAATATTGTGACCAGGACCCAAGAAGTTCGTCAGGAAAGATTGGATCTGGATAAACAAATTAGTGATCTAAAAAATCAGCAAGATGCTTCTATTGATTATAAGCGAAAACTTGAGGCCGTAAAAAATATTATCAGCCATCATGTTTACTGGTCAAAGTTTTTTGAGAAATTAGAAGAATATACAATTAAAGATGTTTATTATGTAGGGGCTTTTAATGGGGTATTAAATTCTACTATTAATCTTAGTGCCGAGACCAATAATTTTACTTCGGTTGCTGAACAACTTATCGTTTTTCAAAATGCGGAAGATTTTGTTAGTGAAGTAATTATTACGGGGGCCAAAAAAAGCGGTAGCGGTTCCAGTTCTGAAATAGCTATGCCGGGAGAAATAATTGAATCTTTTGTTACTTTTTCTATTTCCTTAAAATTAGTGCCGAGTATTTTTTATGAACTTATCGAAGAAGAAGAAGTTGTTTCAGCAGATAGCAATGTAAATTCAAATACAAATACAAGTTTTAGCGTAAATACTAATACTAATTCAAATACTATTACAGACAATAACTCTAATACCAACACTAATACAGATTTTATTAATAATTCCAATACTAATTTTAATTCAAACATAAACACAGATTTTAACTTTAACACCAATTCAAGCCTTTAATATATGAATTTTAATATTCCAAAAATTCTGACTCGTTTAATAGACTCCTTTGTCCATTATTTTCGTTTTGTGGCTGTGGCTGTGGCCGTAATCTTTCTTTTTGTTGGCTATAGTTTACTTATTCAACCAAAATGGAATGAAGTAAAAGAAACTGGTTTGTTTGATTATAACAATGAACAACAATTAAAGGTCAAAAAAGAAAAATATCTATCCGACTTAAAGAAATCTTTGGCTAAATTTGAAAAAATTAACGAAGAAGATATTGACAAATTATCAAAAATTATCCCCTCGGAAAAAAGAATAGCCGATTTATTTGTAGTGGTGGAGGATTTGGTAAAGAAAAGTGGATTAACATTAGATTCCATTATTTTTTCAGAAGGCCAGAATTTAAGTGAAGTAATGTTAAGAACAGCGACGATTAATTCCCCTTCTAATATAGTTAATGCCCAAACAACGTCTGTTTCAAAGAATATATATATACTTGATATTGTGTTAACAGTCAGTGGAGGAAATAAATATCAGGATCTAAAAGATCTTCTTGGTAATATAGAAAAAGAGCAGCGAATAATGGATATAAATTCAATCTCTTTTAATCCAGCGACTGGTGGTTCGATAATTCAGGACATGAAATTTGGTCTTAACCTGAGAACCTATTATTTTAATAACGAAGAATAAAAAATGGCTCTTGTTAGAAAAAGAAATTACAAAAAAATTACTGTTTATATTTTCTTTCTTATCGCTGTTTTGGGAATAGGAGGATATTTGGTCTATAATTCTCTGTCCGATACGGAAAATATTTATAATACCGATATCAATATTGTAGGGGGGCATACAATAATAAAAGATTATGACCAGGAATTTTTAGAAAGCAAGGTTTATAACAGCCTGATTGAATTTGGTTCTGAAAAATTACCGATAAATTTTGAGGACATAAATAAAGGAAAGAAAAATCCTTTTATACCCCTCTAAAAAAATAATTTAATGATTGCGATAAACAAAAATCAATCAGAGGATTTTGTAAAAGGAGAAAATGAACTTCTTGAGCTTTTGTTAAAGGAAAAACTTATTACTCGGACCAAGTATGAAGAAATAAAACAGGAATCCAAGAAAACGAATATTTCTCCCGAAAAGATTATTGAAGAAAAAAAAGTAGTTAGGGAAGATGATCTTTCCAAAGTAAAATCCAAGCTTTATAATCTTCCTTTTATGGATCTTTTCGGCCGGATAGTCCGGGCGGAGATTATTAATATTATTCCCCAAGAGCTGGCCCAAAATTACAGGATGGTGGCTTTTAACAAAGTCGGCAGTGAGATTAGTGTAGCTATGGTTGAACCGTCTAACTTTAAAGCTTTGGAGGCAATTGAGTTTATTGCCAGAAAAAATAATTTTAAAATAAAATATTTTATTACTTCTAGTTCTGCTCTTAAATATATTATTCGTCAATATGAGAGTCTTTCAACTGAAGTGGAAGAGGCTCTAAAGGGGACAGTGGAAGATGCCAGAGATACAGCGGAAGCATCTCTAGCAGAAGTGGAAGAAGGTCTGGAAGAGGTGGTAAAAACAGCCCCCGTTTCCAAAATGCTTTCTGTAATAATGAGACACGCAGTAGAGGGAAAAGCTTCAGACGTCCATATTGAACCGGTGGGAGGAGAAACAAGAGTCCGCTATCGTATTGATGGTGTTCTCCATACTTCTTTAATTTTACCTAAGCATGTTCATTCTTCTTTAGTGGCCAGAGTAAAAGTTGTTTCTAATTTAAAAATTGATGAAACTAGGATACCGCAGGATGGGCGTTTTAAAATGACTATCGAAGGAAGAGATGTTGATTATCGTGTTTCAACCTTGCCTTTAATTGACAACGAAAAAGTAGTAATGCGTATTCTGGACACAGCCTCGGCCAAACTTGAATTAAATGAACTTGGTTTTTGGGGTAAGTCTTTGGAGGTAATGAAAGATAATATTGAAAAATCCCATGGCATGTTTTTGATTACCGGTCCGACCGGTTCCGGTAAATCAACCACTTTGTATGCCCTTCTAAATATTTTAAATGAGGAGTCTGTTAATATTATTACCCTGGAAGATCCGGTAGAATATTACATGAAAGGTGTTAACCAGTCACAGATAAACCCAGAAGTAGGTCTTACTTTTGCGGCTGGTCTTCGTTCAATTCTACGGCAGGACCCGGATATAATTATGGTCGGTGAAATTCGTGACACCGAAACAGCCGAACTAGCCGTCCACGCGGCTCTAACCGGGCACATTGTTCTCTCAACTCTTCATACCAATGATGCTCTGGGAGCAATCCCTCGTTTGGTAGACATGAAAATTGAACCCTTTCTTCTTACTTCATCAGTCAACCTGGTTATGGCCCAGCGTTTGGTCAGGCGTATTTGTCCTCACTGTAAAAAAGATTATACTCCTCCAAAGGGTCTTGAAGAAGAGGTTTTTAAGGAATTGGAAGGAATCAAAAAAGAACACATGCCTGATGACGTAGCCTTGACTAGCCCTCTAAAGATGTTCATCGGTAAAGGTTGTGCCCGCTGTGATAATACGGGCTTCAAAGGCAGGATTGCTATTTGCGAAGTTATGGAAATTACCCCTCTGATAAAAGGGATTGTTATTGAGGGAGGAGATATTGTGCCTAAGATACGCGATGCATTTTTAACTGAAGGTAATTTTCTTATGAAACAAGACGGAGTGGTTAAAGCTTTAAGGGGGCTGACCTCTATTGAAGAAGTTTGGGACGCAACAAGATCTTAAGATGATTAATTCAATAATTTTTAAATACTATGGCTGAAAATAAATCCGGAAAAAACAAAAAGAAAAAGATATTACTGGTAGAAGACGATACTTTTCTTTCGGGGATGTATATTTCTAAGCTGGACATGGAGGGTTTTGATGTAATTTTGGCCTCAGATGGCAGGCAAGGGATGAAGATAATAGAAGTTGAAATTCCAGATTTAGTATTACTAGACATAATTCTGCCAAAAATGGACGGTTTTGAGATTCTTAAAGAAATGAAGAAAAAGAAAAAACTTAAGGATATTCCGGTTATTCTTCTGACTAATCTGGGCCAAAAAAAAGACGTGGAGAAAGGTTTTAACTACGGCGTGAAGGATTATCTTATCAAAGCCCATTTTATGCCTTCAGAAGTAGTTGATAAAATTAAAAAAGCATTAGGATAAAATAAAAAATGCAAACAAGCGAAAAAATAGTATTAGACAAGATTCTTTCCACCGGGGCCGAATACAAAGCCTCTGATTTTCATCTCTCTGTCGGAAATCCCCCTATTCTTAGAGTGGATGGAAAACTTGTTCCTCTTACAAACGAACCGGTTATAACTCCTGATTTTATGAAGAGTATTGTTGGTTCTATTTTGGACGATGACCAAAAGAAAATTTTAGAGAGTCAAAAGGAAATTGTTTTGGCTTATACTATGCCCAATAAATCACGTTTTAAAATTAGTATTTTTTACCAAAAGGGTTATCTAGCCGCCTCGCTTAGATTAATAGAACAAAAAGTAAAAAATATAAAAGAATTAGGATTGCCGAACATAATAGATCAATTTACTAAGCTGGAAAAAGGATTAGTTATTGTCACCGGGCCTTTTGGCTCCGGCCGAACGGCGACCCTAACCGCTATTTTAAACGAGATAAACAGGGCGAGGGCTGAACATATAATCACTATAGAAAAACCGATTGAATATGTTTACACTAACAACAAAAGCATAATTGAACAACGGGAAGTAGGCAAAGACACCAAATCTTTTTCGCAGGCCCTAAATACTGCCTCTCATGAAGACGTGGATGTTATTTATGTTTCAGAAATGGAAAACGTAGAAGTAGTCGAAGCGGTTTTAAATGCCGCTGAATCTTCACGACTGGTAATAACTTCTATGAATACGGATTCAGTTTTCAGAACGATTGAAAAAATACTTGCTTTTTTTCCGGAAGAAAAGCAAGAACAAGCCAGAATGCAGCTGGCTGGGGTTATCGAGGGCATTATTTCCCAGAGACTCTTGCCCAGAGTAGGCGGCGGACGTATTGCTGTGGCGGAAGTAATAATACCTAATGATGCAATCAAGGCCGTTATTAGGGAAGGAGCAATTTACCAGATTAATAATATTTTACAAACTTCAAGAGAAGAAGGAATGATTTCTCTGGATCATTCTTTGAGTGAACTGGTAAAAACAGGGGAGATTTTAATAGATGAAGCTTTAGCCAATGCTCACGATAAAGAAAATCTTAAAATGATGGTTAAGCGATAGTTATTTAGCTTATCGCCTATAGCTTATGGCAGATATATCACCTAAACTGTAAACCATAAGCTATGCGCCATAAGCAATAAGCAACAAAAATATGGCTGTTTTTGACTACAAAGCAAAAAATAAAGAAGGGGACAATGTAACCGGCGCGGTTGAGGCTCCTTCAGAAAATGTCGCCCAAGATGTTTTACGCGACAAAGGACTGATTGTTCTTTCTATTAGTGAAAGAACCAGAATAACTCTTTTCCAATCCACTTTTGGTTTTCTGAAAAGAGTGCCGCGTAAAGAAGTAGTTTTATTTTCCAGGCAATTGGCCGTTTTGATATCGGCGACTGTTCCTATCGTCCAGTCCTTAAGGATATTAGTAAAACAGCAGGAAAATATTAATTTTAAAATTATTATTTCTGAGATTGCCGATGAAGTAGACGGTGGCGCCAGACTTTCCCAGACTTTAAAGAGATACCCTCAGGTTTTTTCCAGCTTTTTTGTCCACATGATTCGTTCCGGGGAGACGACCGGTAAGTTGGACGAAACTCTTAATTATTTGGCTGACCAACAAGAAAAAGATTATGATCTGTCCAGTAAAATAAAAGGAGCCATGATTTACCCGGTTTTTGTTGTCGGCGGTATGATTGCGGTTGGTGTCTTGATGATGATATTTGTTATCCCACAATTAACGGAAGTTTTAAAGGAAGGTGGAGGTGAATTGCCCTGGTCAACTAAATTAGTTATGGGTTCCAGCTATTTTGTGCAGACAAAATGGTGGCTCTTGCTGTTAATTAGTATAATTCTGGTTGCCGCTTATGTTTCATTTAGCCGTAGTTCTGTAGGAAAAAGAAAAATAGACGGGATAAAAATGCGCCTGCCTATTTTCGGCGCTATATTCCAGAATATTTACTTGGTCAGATTTTCCCGCAGCCTTTCCACTCTTTTGATTTCTGGGGTTACTCTAACTCGTTCCATGGAAATTACTTCTGATATTATCGGAAACTCGGTTTATAAAGAAATTATTGACAAAACTATCAAGGAGGTTGAAGGCGGTAAATCAATTGCCACCGTTTTTTTGAAAAGCAAAGCTATACCAATTATGCTTCCGCACATGCTGGCTATTGGCGAACAGACCGGAAAACTGGACCTAATTCTGGATAAAATTGCTAATTTTTACGCTCGTGAACTGGAAAATATGGTTAATAATCTAGTTAGTCTTATACAGCCGTTAATATTAGTAACAATGGGTATTGGGGTAGCCGTAATGGTTATGTCTATTCTTATGCCTATGTATAATCTCTCAGGAGCGATGTAATTTAGCGTTTTGACTTATATATGATGATATTTAAGTAAGTTATTTGACTTTTTACCTATTACGTGTTAAAATATAATAAGAGTTTCTATTAATTCAGTTGTTTTTAAACTGTTGTCAGGCCAGTCGATTACTGATAACAGAATATAATAACTGGAAACAAAGAGAAGGGAGGTGAAAAAATGAAAAACAAAAAGAAAGGTTTTACTTTAATTGAATTGCTGGTGGTTATCGCTATTATCGGTATTTTGTCTGCGATTGGCTTAGTCGCCTTGAATGGCGCGCGGGAAAAAGCCCGTGATGCCCAGAGAAGGTCAGATATTGGTCAGGTAAGAACTGCCTTGGTTTTATACTCTGATGATGAGGGACTTTATCCTAATACAGTAGCCGGTGCGGGTACTGAAGATCTATCTCCGTGTGTAGCTACCGCTGGGACAGTTGGCGGTGTTTTAACTGATGGTGGTGCCTTGATTACTGATTATTTATCTCAAGAATTAGTTTCTCCTAAATGTGGTAATGCTATTATTGCTGATGCTCATACTTATCAATATGATGCTTCTGGTGACGGTTTGCATTATATGCTTTGGACAACTCTTGAGGCCGGAACTGGTACTTATCTTTACGTTGTTAACGAACTTGGAGAAGTCTGGGATTATGCTGACAATTACACAACCGAACCTACTTGTCTTGTTGGTTCTTGTACTCCTCCAGCCGCATAATAAAAGTTTATTATTTATTAAATCAGATAAAGAAAAGAGTTTCATCTAGTTTATATTTTTATGAAACTCTTTTTCTTTTGGCATTTTATGTGCTATAATGTTTATATGAACAACAAGGGATTTTCGCTAAAAGAACTAATAATTTTTACGGCCCTGCTTCTGGTGGTGATTGTTTTAGGAGTAGTTCTTTTGAACGGTGAAAGAGCCCGGGTAAGAGACGCCAAAAGAATAGCCGATATGACTCAAGTAAGGTATGGTTTTGAGATTCTTTTTAATGAAAAAAATTCATATGCTGAAGCGTCTCAAGGCTGCTCCCGAGAAGGGGAGCTAGTTTCTTCCTGCAGTTTAAGCGGATATCTGTCTAATATCTCAAAAATAAAAGATCCGGGCAAAAATTCTTACACAATAACCAAAATACCGGATAGTGAAAATTTTGAAGTTACTTTTTATCTGGAGAAGAGCTATGATTCGCTAGTCTCAGGCAAACACACTCTTTCTGCCAATGGTATTCAATAAAAAGTAGGTAAAAAAAGCCTTTCGCCAATAGGGCTTTTTTGGTATAATAAAGATAATAAAATATGAATTTTTACTATCCAATTATCTTTATTTTCGGACTTATCTGCGGCAGTTTTTTAAACGCGGTAATTTTTCGTCTGTACGAGCAAAAATCATTTGTAAAGGGGCGATCTTTTTGCCCCAAATGCGGTCAAGTTTTAAAAATAAATGACTTAATCCCCGTTTTAAGCTTTTTAATGCTCAAAGCCCGCTGCCGATACTGCAAAAAGTCTATTTCATGGCAATATCCAATGGTTGAAGTATCTACCGGGATTTTATTTTGTCTTTTATACCTTATCTTTGGCTGGTCCTTAGCTTTTGGTTTTTATCTGATTCTAACTTCTTTTTTAATAATAATTTTTGTTTACGATCTTAAATATCATCTTATTCTTGATAAAGTCAGTATTCCGGCCATTATTTTGGCCATTATTTTTGGCTTGTTTTTAAAAATTTCTCCCTGGGATATGGTTTTTGGAGTTTTAATCGGGGCTGGTTTTTTCTTTTTACAATTTCTGGTTTCCAAAGGTAAATGGATTGGCGGAGGAGACATTCGACTGGGAGTTCTGATGGGTATAATGCTGGGTTGGCAAAAAGTGCTTTTGGCTCTTTTTTTGGCTTACTTCGTGGGGGCTGTTTTTTCGATAGTTCTTATCGCAATGAAGCGAAAGAAGCTAAAAAGCCATCTTCCTTTCGGCACTTTTTTAACAATCGGTACTTTTACCGCTCTTCTCTGGGGGCAAATTATTATTGATTGGTATTTATCCGGCAACTTAGTCATATGGATTTACTAAAATTAAAAAATAACAAATCCGGATATACTCTTTTAGAAATACTGCTTTCATTTGCTATTTTTAGTATTCTTTTTGGAATAATGATCTTTGGCTTTAGCGACGCAAAAAACATTGAAAGATTTAAAAAAGCCACTTCTCTTTTTGTCAGTCACATTAAAGAAATGCAGAACAATGCTTTAACAGGCCAGGAAATAATACAATCAGGCACAGGCGATAAAATTGTGCCGATTGGAGGATATGGCCTTCATATGGATTTAAATGGTAACGGGAAGACGTATATATTATTTGCCGATACTAATTCAATTAATGGTTTTACTTGCGTTGATACGATTGGCAATCAGCGTTTTGATAATGATGGTTATGACTGGGACTGTAATGCGGAAACTAGTCTTGAATTTATTGAATTTGGTGATGAAAATATTAAAATAACAACAATTGTTATTGATGAGACAGATTTTTTAAATTTTAAAGCGGGAAAAGATGATCTTTATCATGATGAAATTAAAGCTAATGAAGTAGACTTTGACCTGGCTTTTCAAAATTTTAAGCCTTTTCCTTACGTAGGTCTTCATACTCTAATGAATTATCGTGACCCGAATCATGATGACTATGATTCAGAAAAATTTAACACAATGGAGTTTTATTTTCTTCAGGAAAGCTTAGGCACCTGCCGGAAAGTGACCGTTTTTGGTTCATCCGGTATGGTTCAGGAAGAATCAACCCCTTGTCTGTAGATTTATGAAAAATATCCTAAAACAGAAAAATAAACAAGGAATGAGCCTTTTGGAGAGCATAGTGGCCGTAGGTTTGGTTATGTCAGTGGTTATTGGATCGATCACTATGAGCATATCTACCATTCGTATGGGCAGAAACAGTAATAATCGAATAGTGGCTCTCAATCTAGCCCGTGAAGGGATAGAATATGTCAGAAATTTAAGGGATAGCAATTGGCTTAAAGAAAGTGAGGGAATAGAAAATACAATTCCTGAACCTGATCGAATTTACCAATGGGATGACGGAATGGAAGCTGGCGCTTATAACCTAGACCAATATTTAGAGAGTGGAAATTGGGTTTCTGATTTTAATCTTCTTGATTCTTCTTATGAATATGACTTAGAAAACTGCGGAACTAATTGTGAACTAAATGTTACTTCGAACGGAATTTATAATCATACCAGTGGTGTCCCCAGTAATTTTTCTAGAATTATTACCCTAAATAAAGATAATAGTGAATATATTAATGTAGTCTGCAAAATACATTGGCTTGAAAATGAAAAACCCAAATTTTTTACTTTAGAAGAAAATTTATTTGACTGGCGCTATGATTAATTTTAAGAAAAAACCCCAAAGGGGTCCCTTCGGGAAAAGAAAAGGCTTCACTTTACTTGAATTGCTTATATCAGTATCTATTTTTTCTATTACCGTGGTTATCGGTGTTAATTTATTTTTTAACATTGTAGGTATTCAAAAAAGAACCTCCTATATTCAGGAAATCCAGGGAGATGCCCGTTATGTTATGGAGGAAATAGTGAGGCAGCTTAGGCAGGGTTATCTGGATTATGCTTATTATTCCGACAGAGGTATAAGTCTGGATGACTTAGGTAATCCAGATCCTAATGTTGGTAATAAAATTTTAGTAACTAAAGATCTGGATAATAATATTTTTTACTTTGAACAGGTGGTTGAAGGAACTTTAGCTGATGGGCTAACTGACCGTTATGTGCTTGAAAACTGTTCGGTTGATATCCAAAATGACGATTTAGATAAATGCACAAAAAATAAGGACAACTGGCAGACTATTACTTCTAATGAAGTCCATGTTAAGAATTTCCTTATTTTCCCCACCCCTAGCGCGGACCCCCTTACTTTAGACGAAGACCTTGGGTATCAGTATCAGGCCCATGATCAGCCAAAGGTGACTATAGTCTTTCAGACAGAGATTGACCACAAGGAGAAAAAATACAAAATGACAACAAGTTTACAAACAACCGTATCATCCAGAATTTATGCCAGATAAAATCAATAATCAAAAAGGGGTTACACTATTACTAGCCATGCTTATTATGACTACTATTGTCGGAGTGTCTATTAGCCTTTCTGTCCTTATTATTAACCAGTTTGAGTTTTCGGCTAATTTAGACCATGCTTTGGTCTCTCTATACGCGGCTGAATCGGGCCTTGAAGAGAGTTTAAATACTATTAAAATATACAGAGATGAAGACACTGAAGATATAGGCAGTGCTCTAGTAGAAATTACATCAAAATCAAATATTTCTTTAAACGAAATTAATACCGCTAAATGGGATTCCTCCAGCAGTAATACTACGGATGATTTTATTTTGGATTCACTTAAGCAGAATTCAGAAACCTCGTTTGATTTAGAAAACGTTGGTTCTATAGAAATGACCTGGCATGATGACTGCGACGCTCCAAGCTGGATTAAGATGAGTTTTGTAGCTTGGCAGGAAAATGTCGTAGATTTTCTTCCTATTCCCGCAGGCAGTTATGACCATAACTCTGTAGATTGGCCTATTTTTCCCTGTGAAAATGAATTAGATACAGGCATTTGTTCCACTAGTACTAAAAACTTTCCTGATAATAATTACAATTATACAGTGACTATTAACCCGATTACCTGCAATATTTCCTATCTAAAAGTAAAAGCTTATGGTGGGGCTGATTTAGCAGGACCCCAACTTAATATCGGCAATAAGATAAATATTAAATCTGTAGGCAAATATATTGATTCTCAGATTGCCGTATCAGCCAGTGTTCCTTACCGTCTGCCTCCGCAGGGTATATTTAGTTTTGCCATTTTTTCGGAAGCAAGTTTAGAAAAATAAAAGGAGCTATGGAAAAAAGCAAGGCAAAACAAAGGATTGAAAAACTAAAAAAAGAGATTAACCGCCACCGGTATCTATATCATGTTTTGGATAAACAGGAGATTTCAGATGCGGCTCTTGATTCTCTCAAAAAAGAACTTTTTGATTTAGAAAAAGAATATCCAAAATTTATTACCCCCGATTCTCCGACAAAACGGGTGGGTGGCCGGGCCTTGGAGCGATTCAAAAAAGTAAAACATGAAGAGCCAATGCTTTCCCTAAATGATGTTTTTGACAACAAGGAATTTACCAGTTGGGTGGAAAGAATAAAAAAATTAACTCCTGGAGAAAGTCATAATTTTTATTCGGAAGTTAAAATGGACGGCCTGGCCGTTTCTTTAATTTATGAAAAGGGAATTTTTATCCGAGGAGCCACCAGGGGAGATGGAGTAACAGGAGAGGATGTGACCGAAAATCTAAAAACAATAGAAGCGATTCCCCTGACTCTGGCTATTGATAAATTAACTAAAGAACAACGGCAAAAAGCGCTTCAGAAAGTGGAGGTAAGAGGCGAGGTTTATATGAGGAAAGATGTTTTTGAAAAACTTAATCAAAAGCAAAAGAAAAAAGGGGAAAAAGAATTTGCCAATCCCAGGAACGCAGCCGCTGGCTCCATAAGACAGCTGAATCCTAAAATTGCCGCCAACCGCCGGCTTAATTTTTTTGCTTATGATTTAAAAACAGATTTGGACCAAAAAACGCACCAGGAAAGTCATCAACTGGCCCAAAAAATGGGTTTTCCGGTTAATCCTTACAGTCAGTATGCCAGAACTCCGGAAGAAGTAATCAAATACCATCAGGAAATCGGCAGGAAAAGGGATAAATTTGCTTATTGGACCGATGGGGTGGTGGTTAATGTAAATTCAATTAATTTGTTTAGAAAATTAGGCCGGGTGGGCAAGTCTCCCAGAGGTTCCCTGGCCTTTAAATACCCGGCCGAGCAAGCCACGACTACTGTTGAAGATATTCAGGTCCAAATCGGCCGAACCGGGGCCTTAACACCGGTGGCTTATCTAAAGCCGGTAAACGTGGCCGGCTCGACTGTTTCCCGAGCTACTTTGCATAATCTTGATGAAATAATGAGATTAGAGGTTAAGATAGGCGATACGGTGATTGTCCAAAAGGCAGGAGATATTATTCCGGAAGTGGTAAAAGTTCTAAAAAGAATGAGAACCGGTCAGGAAAAAGAATTCCAAATGCCAAAAGAATGTTCGGTTTGTCAGTCGCCAGTGACCAGAAAATCCGGGGAAGTGGCTTATTATTGTTCAAATAAAAAATGCTTTGCTACCCAGAGAGAGGGGATCTACCATTTTGTTTCCAAAAAAGCTTTTGATATTGAAGGGCTGGGGCCGAAAATAATTGACCAGCTTTTAGTAACTGATCTTATTAAAAATCCAGCCGATATTTTTACTCTAAAAAAAGAAGATCTCGAACTCCTGAAAAGGTTCGCGGAAAAATCAGCCGATAATACTATTAAAGCAATCGAAAATAGTAAGATTATATCTTTTCCCCGATTTATTTATTCTTTGGGCATAAGGCATGTTGGCGAAGAAACGGCTTATCTCTTAGCTGAACATTTTGGTGATTTGGAAAAATTAATGCGAACAAATGAAGAGGAGTTTCAGCAAGTTCATGAAATCGGAGAAGTGATGGCCAGGAGTATCGTCCAATTTTTTTCGGAAAAAGAAAAAATAGAGCTAATTAATAATCTGATAAAAAATGGAGTTAAAATTTATTTTGAAAAGCTAAAGATAAACAAATCTCTCCAAAGTTTAAAGTTTGTTCTTACTGGTTCGCTAAAGACATTAACTCGTGACGATGCAAAAAGTAGGATTCGTAAATTTGGCGGTGATATTTCTTCGGCTGTGAACAAAGAAACCGATTATTTAGTGGTCGGAGAAAAGTCAGGTTCAAAGCATGAAAAGGCAAAAAAACTGGGAATAAAAACAATAAACGAAAAAGAATTTTTGTCCCTCATAAAATAATAAGGTATAATGTAATAATATGAAGATATCAAAAAAAGAAGTTTCTCACATCGCCGGTCTTTCCCGGCTAAAATTAAATGAAAAAGAGAAGGAAAGTTTTGCCGGAGAACTGAGCTCGATTTTAGATTATATTGAAAAACTTAAAAAAATTGACATTGATGACGAAGAACTCATTTATCAAGCTACCAAAACAAAAAATAGGGATAGATCGGATGAGGTTCAAAATTTTGAAGAAAAAGATAAGATTATTAAGCAAGCCCCTAAAAAGAGTGGTGATTTTATAGAAATTAACAAAGTATTTTAATCATGGATTTTAACGGTTTAAACTTAAAAAAAGCCCATTTGGGCCTAAAAAATAAGGAATTTTCGGCCCTGGAACTGACAAAGTATTTTTTGGATGTGATTAAAAATAAGGACAAAAATATTCATGCTTTTCTGAAAGTGACTGATGATCTGGCCTTAGAGCAGGCAAAGCTGGTTGATAAAAAAATAAAAGAAGGCAAAGAAATCAAACCTTTATCGGGTATGCCGATGGCTCTTAAGGATAATATGGCTATAGAGGGCATTACGACTACGGCCGGTTCAAGAATGCTGGAAAATTACGTCCCCCCTTTTGATTCAACAACAGTAAAAAAATTAAAAGAAAATAATTTTGTCCTTCTTGGCCGGACAAATCTGGATGAATTTGCGATGGGTTCTTCAACCGAAAACTCGGCTTTTGGACCGACTAAAAACCCTCTGGACACTTCTCTTGTTCCTGGCGGCTCTTCCGGCGGTTCAGCCGCGGCCGTTGCCGCCGGAATGTCTCTTTACGCCTTGGGCTCGGATACAGGCGGTTCTATCCGGCAGCCCGCCGCTTTCTGCGGCGTGGTTGGCTTGAAGCCAACCTACGGCCGCGTCTCACGCTATGGTTTAATCGCCTTAACTTCATCCACTGATGTCATTGGTTCTTTGACCAAGGATGTTGAAGACGCTGCTCTGATTCTTGAAGCGATTGCCGGGTTTGACGAAAAAGATTCTACTACTATTAATAAAAAAATCGATTGTTATTCTCAAGGGATTGATAAAAAAAGTAAATTAAGAATTGGTATTCCTAAAGAATATTTTGGCGGGGAATTAGATCAAAAAATAAAGCAAGCTTTAAACAAAGTTATTAAACAGGTTAAAGACCTAAAAATTGAAGTAATTGATATTTCCTTGCCTTACACCGAATACGCCGTGGCTGCTTATTATATTATTAATCCTGCCGAAACTTCTTCCAACTTAGCCCGCTTTGATGGAATTCGCTACGGCTTTTCAGATAAAGAAAGCAAAAAGCTTTTAGAAACTTATCTTAATTCCCGGCAAAAAGGATTTGGTCCGGAACCAAAAAGAAGAATAATGCTGGGTACATATGCCCTTTCTTTTGGTTATTATGAAGCTTATTATCTTCGGGCTCAAAAGGCGAGAAAATTAATAAGTGATGATTTTGCCAAAGCTTTTGAAAAAGTGGATATTATCTTGACTCCCACTGCCCCTTCCACCGCTTTTAAACTAGGAGAAAAGCAAACACCTTTAGAAATGTATCTTTCAGATGTTTTTTTAACGGCCCCTAGCTTGGCCGGCCTGCCGGCGCTTTCTTTGCCCTTTTATACCTCTGAAAAAATGCCTTATTCAGTCCAGTTAATCGCTGGTCATTTTGAAGAAAAAAAGCTCTTAAACTTCGGTTATTTATTAGAAAAAGAAGTTCTTGATAAAATGTAAATATAGAGTTATAATGAAAAAAAGAAAATAAATTGTAATATTATGACAAAAAAGAAAAAAGTTCTCATTGTTGAAGACGAAAAAATGCTTTCCGAAATGTATATGACTAAGTTTAACATGGACGGATTCGAGGTAGTCCAGGCCTTTGACGGAAAGGAGGGACTTGATAAAGCAAAAACAGAAAACCCCGATATTATTTTGCTGGATATTATTATGCCTAAACTTGACGGTTTTATTGTTCTCAGAGAACTTAAGTTAGACGACAGCCTTAAAAAAATTCCTGTTTTACTTCTGACTAATCTTGGTCAGGAGGATGATATTAAAAAAGGAAAAAAGCTGGGAGCTGAGGACTATTTTGTAAAAGCTAACCACAGCCCGGCGGAAATTGTCGAAAAAGTTAAAAAACTATTAAAAATATAAAAAAATATGAGCGATTTAATTGAGAAGACCGTTGTTTTAATAAAACCTGACGGGGTAAAAAGAGGAGTGATCGGCGAAGTAATTTCCCGTTTTGAAAAAACCGGACTAAAAATATTAGCCATGAAAATGGTCTGGATTGATAAAAAAATGGCCCAAAAACATTATCCCAACGCCAGGATAGAGCTTTTAAAAGGTATCGGACAAAAGACTCTGGATACTTACAAAAAATACGGCATGGATCCCGGAGAAGACCTGGGCACTAAAAATGCTTTAGAAATCGGCAAAATGGTAAATAACTGGAATATGGATTTCTTAACTTCTGGACCAGTGGTTGCTATTTTACTCCAAGGCCTTCACGCCATAGAAAATATCCGGTTAATGGCGGGTAATACCCTACCTACTTTGGCGGCTCCCGGCACTATCCGGGGTGATTATTCGGTAGATTCGCCGGCCCTGGCAAATGTTAAAAAAAGAGCGGTCAGAAATATTATCCATGCTTCCGGAAATACTGAAGAAGCAAACTATGAAGAGCAATTATGGTTTAGAAAAGAAGATATTTTCGAATATAAAAGAGCCGAAGAAGAGGTCATGTTTGAATAAGTTTTATATTCATCAAAGAAGGTCCGTGTTAAGTCATGGGCTTTTTTATTATTTTCAGTCATTCGGTCGATGAGGCTATATTTTTTTCATCTGTAGAAAAATCGATTATAGGATATTGCTCGAAACAATCATTTAACCATTCTTCTCCGTATTTTTTTAGATAGTGATGATAGCTAGAATATTTATATTCCTTTATCTTATTAATGGATTTATGTTTTAAAGGATTATGATGAATATAATTAATTCTTTTATAAAAATCCGTTTCTTCTCTAATGTTTTTATCCCAATAATTCCACCATATTTTACGACCTTTCTTATTTTCTAATTTGTTTATTTCATATGAACTACTTCCATTAATGTACTGTATCAATAAACTAAGTTGATTACCTCTAGATAGACTAAATAAAACATGATAATGATTGGTCAAAACTACCCAGGCATGCATTTTTGCATTATATTTTTTTATTGCCTGATTTAGTTTTTTAACGAGAATATTAATTTTAACTTCATTATCGAAAAACTCTTTTCCGTTAATTGTACGGGCTGTCACGAAATAAATACCTTTATCTATATATAAGTGGAATGGTATGTGTTTTTTGTATTTACTAATCATATTTATAATACTTACCTTTTCGGACTGTAAGGCTTCAGCCTTACCCGTATGAGATAAACCTAAAGGTTTATAATCCTTATTGTATCAAATTTTTTTCACGTCTTTTAAGCTATAATGGAGGAGAGTGTTCTTATCTTTAAAATAAAATTCACCGCGTAAATTTTTGCCTTTTAAAAATAAGGGCATCCAGTAGATATCGTCAGGCCACATTTTTTGGTAGGGGATTTTATCAAAGTCAAACCATTCCGGACGCATTTCTTCCGTTTCTTTTGGCTGACCCTTAAAATCAGAGCAGCTGAATAAATGCACCTCCAGGACTTCCGGTATTCCTTCAAACTCAAAAATAAATATTCCTCTTTTTGAAATTTCTTTTGGAATAACGCCGCATTCTTCTTTTATCTCCCGTTTTAAAGAGTCAGAAATGGTTTCTCCTTTATCCACTTTACCGCCAAACCCATTCCACCGTCCCGAACCAAAGCCCCTCTTTTTCATGCCCAGAAGAATCCTATTGTTTTTTATTATCGGACAGAGAGTAAGAACCATTTTTCTTTTTTCATACTTTTTTTTAAAATCAGAAAGGGTAAAAGATTTTTCTTTTTTGTAATTTCCGATTCGTGTTCTCTCCAAAGAAAAAAGATAACCACCTGTTTTTAATTTTTGACCTATATCTCTGGCCAGTGAACGGACATAAAATCCCGGACCGGAAATAATTTTTAATTCTAGATAAGGCCATTTGTATTTTAAAAGGGTGATTTTTTTTACTTCCACTTGCCTTGATTTAAGCTTAAACTTTTTCCCCTTTAAGGCCATTTTATAAGCTCTTTCTCCCCTTGTTTTTATAGCACTGTAATTAGGAGGAGTCTGTTGGATTTTTCCTTTGAACGAATTAACTATTTTTTTTATTTCATCTAATTTAGGTTTTTTACTTATTTCTATTTTATTTTTTATTCCTCCAGTGTCATCAGTAGAACTATCCTCACCTAACTTTATTTTACCCAAATATTCCTTTTCTTTTTTTAATTCTATATTAAGTTTTCTAACGGCCCAGCGGCCAATCCCCACCACTAAAATACCTTTAGCTAAAGGATCTAAGGTGCCCGCGTGTCCGATAGTTTTTATACCAGTAATTTTTCTGAGTTCGTCAATTATTCGATGAGAACTCGGCCCTTTTGATTTGTAGATACCGTGTATACCTTGCATGAACTATTTATTTTTTTCTTTTGATTTAACTATTTCTTTGGCTCCCGATATTCTAATTCGGCCGTGTGATCTTGTTCCTCCCTCTGCGTCAACATAAATTTGTGGAGCACGGGCTCCTTTGGCGGTTAAGGTTTCTTTGTCCGGTATTGCCTCATATCCTTCGGGTAAAATACAATCATCTTTAATAAAAAGACGAAAACCATTTTTCTCCGCTTTGGCGATAGCATGAGTTAGCATTATTTGATCAACAATCCCGCTGGCCGTACTGGCATATTTAGTCTCTAAAAACATAGCCGGGGAGCCGTCATTTGTTTCAAGGAGCCTTGTTATTCGACGGCCGATAATATTTCCTTTTTCATTTTTTGTAATAATAGCTTTAGTATTGGCTTCTGCGCAATAACCAAGAAGAGCTTGATTAATTCCTCCAGTTTCATAATGCTGACAAGAAGCAACTGGATCAGCGCCGATATGAAAACTGGTTTTAAGATCAGATGTATCCTCAGCCATTAAATTCTGAGCTGACTGATCTCCGGCTTTCAATTCACTTAAGGCGCCTTCAATTTGAGTAAAAACATTTTCTGCCTGAGGAAAATTACCTTTCAGGCGCCTGATAAATTTGGCCAATTTTTGGCTTCTTTGCTTTTTTACGCCTTCTAAAAGATAACCTTGGGAAATTTCTTCTGTCGTAAGCATAGTAAGACGAAGGAGATCCTTTTCATCAATCAGCCTATCACGAAGTTTTTTTAATTCACTAATTTCTATTAAGGTTTTTTCTTTTTTATCCTTATCTAAATGTGTGATTCCTTCACCAAGTTCAGATAATTTCTGCCCCGTTTCTCGAATTTCTTTTTTTACTTCTTCCATAACTTTCCTGACATCTTCTTCCTGGAGAGTTTCACTTCCCAGATCAGGGGCGCTGCTCTTAAGAACTGTTTTGATGGTAGTCGATATGTCTTTACTTGAGGTTTTTAGAGTAGTGTTAATATCGGTTTTTTCATCCCCAGACCATTCTATAAGTTGTTCTTTGTTTAATTTTTTCGGCAGTTTTCCCTCAGCTATGGTTTCTTCAAGCGGACGATCTAAGCCAAAACGCCATTTCCGGTATGTGCCTTTACCTGCTTCCTTAAATATTTCTTTAAGAAGACTTGATATCTCCGGGTTATTCTTATGTTTGTGGGCATAAGTCAATAGAGGGGCGGCTCCGCCAAAAGATTCAACCGCTTTTTCCTCTTCTTCAGGCGTTAATCCTTCTGCTTCTATAAAATCGCTGGTCAAACGATTAAGCCTTTCTTTTAATTCAGAAGAACTTTGAGGAAACGGCTCCACTTCATTTTTTTTGCCAAAACGCTTAACCAGAACAAAGCCATGACCGCTTTCCAGTAATTTTTTTTGTTCTTTTAATTTAGGATTTTCACTTTTTATAATTTTTAGATAATCTTCACCGTATCCTTCCTGGAGGATATTTTCAATATGCCCATAGATCAAGGCTCCTTCTCTTGCCGAGTTTGCCAATTGATCTTCTGTTTTAGATGATTTTATCTTTTTGAAAGCTTCTTTAATAAGATTGGGAGCGAAAGCAATTTTTTGTTCATCTTCTAAAGCCCTATCAATAATTTCCTCTTTTGAAATTTCTGGAAGAAATTTCTTTATTTGCTCTTCTTTACCGGTTGCCAAAGCCGGATTAGATTGAATTAAAGATTTTATAAATTCAACACGTTCAGATTCTTCGATATGATAAGCAATAGTATCAATCCGGTCGAGAGTAAACATGGGTTGATTTTTAGCAATTTCCTTTATAATTTTTTGGGTGCTTTCTTTTGAAATAATTTCTGACCAGTTATTGACTGCCTCAAGGCCTGCAATTTCGTTTAGACTTATTAAATTTCTAATAAACGGTTCACGTTCCTGAGCTGGAATTAAGTAGGAATATTGATAGAAATTATAAATTGCTTCATCCGGGGCACGTTCAACAAAACGCCGGATAAATTTTTCTAATCCCTTATCTCCACCCAGAACATCTCTTAATTTGTCAAGGGCCCAAAAAGCACGGGAAGGCTCAAGGTCTGATTTTTTAAAGATAAACTCTTCTATTTCCTCGGGGGGAATAATCTCGCGTAATAGATCACCACAAGAGTCTTTCTCTAAGTAAGATTGAAGGAAATAGCTAAAAGACCGGCTATCCATTATCATTTCGCGGGCAAATTTTCTTCGTTCCTCTTCACTTATATCAGTCAGTTCATCAATTATTTCAGGGCTTCTTGATACTATGTCTGGAGTTCTTTCAATAAGATTTCTGATAAAACCCGGTTTTTCGTTTTCGGGGATATTTTTCAAAATATTTTTATAATCGGAAAGAGCAAGCTCGGGGTCGCGCTCTATTATCATTTCACTTAACATTTTTAGATGTTCAGGATTTAAGCCAGCCTCTTTTTTAATATGCCTATAATCAAACTCATTAATAGACCGAGTATTTGTTTTTACCCATTGCTCAAATAGTCTAAGATATTCTTCTTGACCGATTATTGCATGAGCCTCTTTAGGGTTTATTATAATAGTATAAGGTTCTTCCTCAATAATCTTTTTAATGATATTTTCTTTCCACTGGGAACCCAGGAACTGTTCGTATTTTTCTAAGGATTCTTTAAAAGCGTAACTTGGAAAAACCCCATTCGTGTCGCCGGACTCTATTCTTCGGCCAATTAATTTAATAAGTAATTTTTTATCCTCGTCGCTTGAAAATAATTTTAAATATTTCTCCTCTCCCGGCTCATTTGTATAGGTAACATCACCGGAGAGATATTTTAAAAAGGAACTTTTTGCTTCTTCAGGAGTAACCAAACCTTCAGCCAGATATTTATCTATATCCGGAGTTACATATTTTTCAACAGTTTTTATAGCCAGGACTTTTTTTAAATCAGGGTCTAATTTTTCCCTTACTTCGTCTTGGTTCAAAATTGTGTGGCAAAGATAATATGAATCTTGCCGGGAAATATTTTTTACGAGTGAACTTAATTCTTCCCTGCTATAAAGATCGGCAACATTTTTAAGGTGAAAAGCAACATCGCGCGGAGATTTTTCGCTGGCTTTATTAATTATTTCTTTTATTTCTTCGGGTTTAAAAAGAGGGCGCAGGTATTCTATCGAATGAAGAATGGCGGAGGGGCGTTCTTCCTTTAGCGTTTTAAAAAGTTTATAAAAAGAATCTGTATTATTTTTTGCATTTTCAAGTTCTTCGTCCGAAAAAAACTTATCCCCGATGTTTCCTTCCTGGACTCTTTTTAAAATCTTTTTTCTCAATGGCACTGGCCCGCTTTCTTCAGGATTATTTAGCCCTTCGTTTTTGTAGTATTCATATGTTTCTTTTTTCATCTTTCTAAGCCCTTCAACATATGAATTAAGATACTTTTTAAGCTCTGGTTTTTCTTCTATTCTTTTTTGAAATTCTTCCTTAGAAAGGGAAAAGGTTTTACTATCTATTTCTGGCATTTTTTCCTCAAAACCGACTGTTTTTTGAGCAGCCACAAAACGATATTCTTCTTCGATTTGTTCAGGTGATTTTGGTCTAAAACGCATATATTTACCTTATTATAACGATAGAGAAAAGTAAAGTAATTATATAAATTATCCCGCGCATATATATTATTCTACTTTAATTATCATAAGAAGACAATTTTATGATATAATAAATTTGATAAGTATTATTCAATAATTTACAAAATACTATGGAAAAAATTTACGGAATTGACCCAACCGAAAAAGTAACTCCTGAAGGGATTAGAGACGCTATTATGGCCTGTTTTAAACAAGCGCATGGAGAGTTTCAAAAAGAAGTGATTGAGAGTGTGGGGATTATTTTTGAGGAAGGAGAAAAAGAAAAAGCGGTTTATGATTATATTAAGCAGGTGGTAAGAAAGGCTTTTTCAGACACTGGCGGAAATTTTGCAAATCCGAACAAGGAATCAATTATAAAAGCAATAGGCTGGTTGGCCGATTTTTCCAAAAATTTTCGGGATCAGGAAACCATAAAAAAACATTATTCCGAAATAATGCAATTAGTAGATAAGTTAGATTGATTATGAAATTAATACTTGCCACCAAAAATTCTGGGAAGATTGATGAAATTAAGAAGATACTAAGTGATTTAGATATTCAGATATTGAGTGCAGAAGAAGTAGGAATAAAAAATGATATCGTTGAAGATGGAAAAACATTTAAAGAAAACGCCTTGAAAAAGGCATCTTTTGTTTTATTGAAAACTGGAGAATGGACAATGGCTGATGATTCGGGCATTTGTATTAATAAGCTTAGCGGCTTGCCAGGAGTTAAATCAGCCCGTTGGACAGGGAAATCAAGAAACGGCAAGGAAATGGTTAGTAAGACTCTCAATAAATTGAAAGATATAAAAAGTCGACAAGCTTATTTTGAATGTACCGTGGCTTTGATCAATCCAAAAGGAAAACACTGGTTTTTTACCGGTAGAATATACGGACGGGTCACAAAAGAACCGAAAGGAAAAATTGATTCAAAACTTCCTTATGATGTATTATTTGTTCCACAGGGACATAAAAAAACTTTTGCCGAAATGACAAAAGAAGGTAAAAATAAAATTAGCCATCGGGGAATAGCCCTTAGGAAATTAATGGAGTTTATTAAAAATGAAATTAATTCCGGCCCCAAATTGCATCCAGGATTTTCATGCGGGTAACCATAAAAGCAGGGATAAGACCGGAGAGAATGGCAACCCAGATAATAGTTTCCAGGCGGATAATATACTCGGCCGGGCTAACTACCAGATTCGCATCGCCAATCGGCAGTTCAAAAGGGAAAGCGTTAAAATAGGGGACCAGAATGCCGTAAAATATGGCGGTACCCAGGAGCACGCCTGAAACCGAATAAATAGAAGTTTGGATAATATAAGCAGTCCGGATAATATAGGGTTTTATTCCAATAGCTCTGATAATGCCGATCTGCCTTTTTTTGTTGTTAATATCAATATAAATAACGATGAAGATAGTGACGGCCGCGATTAAGGTACCGACAATAGTGAGCAGGACATTAATACTTAAAAAACTGCTGGAGACAGTATCCATTAACCCGGAAACATCCTCCCAAGTGACAAAAGTTTCGTCTATGCCTTTGGCTTTTATTTTTGCAATTGCCTCCTCCCCGTCTCTTTCATTAAGGCGGACAATTATTGAAGTCGCTTTGTTTTCTGAAGAAGAATCTATTTCCTGCCAGGCTTTTTGGGTGATAAAAGCTCTTTGATCGGTGTCAATAAATTTGGTAAAGAAAATGCCTTTTATCTCAAATTCTTTGGTTGTTTGCCCTAAATTTAAACTAACTTTATCTCCTACTGAAGCGTCTTTAAAAGAAAAGGCGTCCATTTCCACATCTTCACCTCCGGCAATCTGGCGGCCAATTATTATTTTATCGGTATCTTCAGGGGACAGGTATTCTCCGCTGGTCATTTTTTCATGGACATTTGTCACGGTTTTTTCTTTTTCGGGATCAATGGCGATAATCGGCCAGCTGCCTTTAATCCGATTATATTCCAGGCGGCCGGAAACATATGTTTGGCTGCTGACACCGGTTACTTTTTCTACTCCTTCAATTTTGTTTACTATTTCGTCAGAATTTTCTATAAAGTCATTTCCCGTTTTAGGGGTAATCATAATATGGCCGGTGTAAGTGTCGATTATCTGTTCTTCGGAAGCCTGGATAATTCCATTGAAAAGAGAAGTAATAAAAATGAGATTAATAAAAGCAATGGCCATTAAAAAAATTATCAGGAACAAGGTCCATTTGTTTCCTTTTCTTAAGTATTTCCACATTAGGAAAAAAGGTATTTTTAATTCGTATTTAGTCATGCTATTTTTCCGTCAGCGAGTCTAATTATTCGATTGGCATAAACTTCTTCTTCCGGCTCATGTGTAACCATTATAATGGTATGGTTTCCTTCTTGGCTAAGCTTTTTAAATATTTCCATGACTTCATGACCGGCGGTCGTATCCAAATTAGCAGTTGGCTCATCGGCAAAAAGAATTTCCGGATCATTAACCAGTGACCTGGCAATGGCTACTTTTTGTTGTTCTCCGCCGGAAAGCTGAGAAGGAAGATTATTTAATTTATCTTTCAACTCCATTTTTTCTAAAAGCTCTTTAGCTCTTTTCCGGCAGTCTTTGATGGGCCTTAGCATCATCGCCGGCAGCATCACGTTTTCTAAGGCAGAGAGCTCGGCAATCAAGGCGTATTCCTGAAAAATATAACCAAGCCGGGTTAAGCGCAGTTTCCGCCTTTTCTTTGTCTGCATGCGGGAAACTTCTTTATCTTTTAGAAAAATATCCCCGGAATTAGGCCGGTCAATCAGAGCTAGCTGCCTCATCAGGGTTGATTTGCCGGAGCCATTTCGGCCGGTAATAATCAAAAAATCCCCTTCATTTATCTCCAGGGAAACACCGTTTAAAGCCGGCACTTCTACCTCGCCTAGCTTGTAAATCTTGGTGATATTATTTACTTTGATTAATGTTTTTTCAGACATAAAAAAATAGACTTTACGTCTTCATTATAACTAAAATCTACTAGAAGTCAATTCATATTTGGTTATTAAAAAACCCCTGAACTGGTTAAGCCAGGGGATTTTTATTTTATTTATGAGCAGCCTTCACAGCCGCCGCAAGGGGGGTCTAATCTCATAATATTTGTTAGTCTTAATTATTATTTTTTATTGATATAAATTGTGGTCGGGGTGGCGGGGCTCGAACCCGCGACCTCACGCACCCCATGCGTACGCGCTAGCTCCCGAGAAATCCAAAATACTTGATTTTGTAATTTCTCGAGGATCCTCGAAGTTGTAACGAAATCAAAGATTTCGACAACTTCGGGACAACTGCGCTACACCCCGAAGAATTATTTTTTTACTTTGGAATGTGTTCTAATACAAGAGGCGCAGGCTTTATATTTCTTGCCGTCTTTTTTTAGAGTCTGTAAATTTATTTTTTGTAATCTTTTAGTGGCTATGTTAGAATGACTGCGTGAAATGCATTTTTTTGCCGTCTTGCCACAAATTTGACATTTTCTGGCCATGAGTTTAAAAATTTAAATTAATTAGTTTCGTAAATTATTATATCACCTTATAAAAAAAATTTAAAGGGCCATGATCTTACAGCTTTTATTTGAACAACCAGTATTTTTTTTCGTCTGGATTTTTGCTATTATTGTTGGTATTACTATTCATGAGTTTGCCCATGCCTGGGCTGCTTATTATTATGGCGATCCGACGGCCAAAAATATGGGCCGGCTAAGCTTAAACCCCCTGGTTCA
>CBDUSL010000006.1:0-27926 GCA_965370265.1 uncultured bacterium
AATCTCATCCCGAATAGCAGCTGCTTTTTCAAACTCCAAATTTTTTGAAGCCAGTTGCATTTTGTTTTCCAGATCTTTAATAAGATGATGAATCTCTTCTTTGGGAATTTTTTTAATATCAAAATGAATTTCTTCTTCAGCAGATTTAATCCCAGCCAGGCGGTCTTTTTGAATCGCTTTTTTAATAGACTGGGGGGTAATACCGTGCTTTTTATTGTATGCTTTTTGATATTTTCTTCTTCTGTCCGTTTCTTCTATGGCTCTTTTCATAGAGCCGGTAATTTTATCAGCGTACATAATAATACGCCCTTCCTGATGCCTGGAAGCCCGGCCCATGGTTTGAACAAGGGCTGTATCTGTCCGAAGAAAACCTTCTTTATCCGCATCAAGAATAGTGATTAAAGAAACTTCCGGCAAATCCAATCCCTCTCTAAGCAAATTAATACCGACTAGAACATCATATTTGCCCATTCTTAAATCTCTTAATATTTCCAGGCGCTCTAGAGTATTTATTTCGGAATGAATGTAATTTACTTTTATTTCTGCCTCGCGAAGGTACTCGGCTAGCTCTTCGGCCATTCTTTTGGTTAGAGTGGTTACCAGCACTCTTTGTTTCTTTTTTACGGTTTCTTTTATCTGATGAATAAGGTCATCAATCTGGTTTTTTGTCGGTTTTATCTCAATTGTCGGATCAAGAAGTCCGGTCGGCCTGACTAATTGTTCAACAATTTGTTTTGACTTTATTTTTTCGTATTTCGCCGGGGTGGCCGATACATAAATAACCTGATTAACTTTTTTTTCGTACTCTTTAAAATTCATTGGCCGGTTATCCAGGGATGACGGCAGACGAAAACCGTGTTCAATTAAAGTTTTCTTTCTTGAGCGATCGCCGACATACATAGCTCCAAGTTGGGGGACGGTCATATGAGACTCGTCAATAAAAAGGAGGAAATCTTTGGGAAAATAGTTAAATAAATTATAGGGAACTTGACCTGGTTTGCGGCCGTCAAAATAACGGGAATAATTTTCAATCCCTGAACAAAAACCTGTGCTTTTTATCATTTCCAGATCGTAGTTAGTCCTTTGTTCAAGTCTTTCCGCTTCCAATAATTTATTCTGCTTTTTCAATTCACCCAACCTGGTTATTAATTCATTTTTTATTTCTCGTATTTCTTCATCAACGTTTTTCCAGGCAGTGACATAGTGGTTAGCCGGATAAATGTCTATTTCTTTTAATTTATTCAGTATTTCGGAAGTAAGAGAATCAAAGAAAAATATTTTTTCTACTTTATTTCCGGAAAATTGAATTTTGATTCCTTCTTCCCGGGCCGAGGCCGGGTAAATATCAATCGTGTCACCTTTTACTCTAAAGGTTCCTCTTCGAAAATCTATTTCGTTTCTTTCATACTGGATATTTGTAAGTTGTTTTAAAAAGTATGTTCTTTTTTTAATTTCTCCAACTTTAATATTTACTTTTAATTTTTTATAAATACCGGGGGAACCCAAACCATAAATACAGGAAACAGATGCGACAATAATAACATCATCACGTCTCAAAAGGTCAGCCGTGGAAGCATGGCGCAAACGATCAATCTCTTCGTTGATATTAGTTTCCTTGGCAATATACGTGTCAGTCCGGGGAATATATACTTCCGGCTGGTAATAATCATAGTAAGAGACAAAATAATTGACGGCGTTTTTGGGAAAGAATTGCTTAAATTCAGAGGCGAGCTGAGCGGCCAGGGTTTTGTTATGAGAAATGATCAAAGTCGGTTTCTGCACTTTTTCTATAATATTGGCCATAGTAAAAGTCTTGCCTGAGCCGGTTACTCCAAGCAAAGTTTGATCGGTTATTTTTTTCTTTAAACCAGCCACTAATTTCTTAATGGCTTGGGGTTGATCTCCCTTGGGTCTAAATTTTGAAATCAGCTTAAATTTGGGCATATGGATTTAATCATCTTGTTAACTAAAATTAATTAATAAATCCTGAGCTTGCCGAAGGGTGGGTTTGAATTTTGAGGTTAACTGAAATTTCATGGCGCATCTATTATAGCCGATTTTTCTATTAGGAACAATGGAATGGATATAATGGGATTTAGCAAAAATTCAACAGACTGCTATAATAAAGATGATGAATAATAAGGGAAAAATCGCTATTTCTCTTCTAGTTGCCACTGTTTTAGTGGCAACAGGCTTTTTGTATTTTTATAAGCCTAAGACTATAGAAGCGAGCATAGCCATCCATCCCCGTCTTTTATTTTCTGAAGATGAAATACCAAATTTAAGGCAAAAAATAAATGACGGTTTTGGAGAAGATGACGCCGCTTTTGACCGGGTTATTTATTATGCGGACATTATAGTTAATTATTCGTATGCCTCCCAGTGGGCGGGGAGTAATCAGGGCCTTATTAATATTCCTATTTTGGGAGTGGCTTATCATCTTTCTGATGAATCAAACCCAAATAAATCTGAATATCAGGAAAAATGTAAAGGAGCAGTTCTCTTTTTGGCTGATACTTATGATAATGATCAAGATCCTCACTGGGCTGCCCATAGAATTTATTCAATGTCTCTCGGTTTTGACATGTGTTTTGACAATGCTTCAGAAGAAGAAAAAAGTACAATGGTAACGGAAATGCAAAGCCTCTTGACCTATATTAGTGACAAAGGTGCTTGGCCATCTTGGGGTTGGGAAACTAAAAAATACCGCCCCTATACTAATAACGGCGGAGTAATAGCAGGAAGCTCAGTTGGCTTGGCTTCCATTGCTTTTAGGGGCGAAGGTGTAGAGGATACTCTTCTGGATAAAGCCCTAGCCTATTCGGAAGCTGTTCTTGATATTAATCTTAATAGTATTTTTGGCGAAGACGGATCATATAATGAAGGCGTTCTATACGCTGGTTTTGCCATGCGCTTTTTCTCTTCTTATATAGAAGCGAGAGAAAGATATGATGGTTATGATTATGGAGAATTACCTCAAATAAGTGAAATAGTCAATTGGCTGGCTTATGGAATAAGGCCAAATTATTATTCATATATTAATAATTTAAATGATGCTCTCAGGGGTACTTTCCCCCTATCTTTATATAATGGAATTTTGGATTGGTCTCAAGGAAAGTATAATAGTACAATTGCAAAATGGTTATGGGAAAAGGAAGCATGGGTTGGCCGCAGCCTTTGGGGGATTAATGTTGATAATGTGGCCACAGTCTTATGGGGTCAGGATATTGAACCCGCCGACCCTAATCAGATTTTACCCGATTCCAAACTATTTTCTCATCGTGGGCTTTACTATTATCGCACTGGTTGGCCGACTGTAGACCAGACAGAAACAAATGATTCGGTTTTTTCTCTTTTTGCCGGTAAATTTTACGGCGGTCACGCCCAGGAAGATCAGGGTAATTTTACTCTTTGGTCAAAAGGAGAAGATTTTATCGTTGATTCCGGTTATGGAGCTACTAATTGGGATGCACATAGTATCGTGGCTGTTGATGACGCCGGCCAGCATAATGCAGGCAGTTCGATCGGTACAGACGGTAATATTGCCCATCATCTAATAAATCCTTTTGCAGATTATTTGTATGCGGATATTAAATCGGCCTATGATACACACAGTGAGTTTAATAATTATGGAGTCCCCTTTCTGGATGAAATATGGATTGAGGATACGGATTGGTCCTGGGGACTGGTTGGCGCCAACCCCGTCGAAAAAGCTAATCGTTATGTTTTGACCGTAAAAAAAAGTGAAGTAGGCGAATACTTTGTTATTTTTGATGATATAAATAAAGACGGTTTAACTCATAAGTATGACTGGACATTTCATTCCGGTCTTAATAATAGTATTAATACAAGCCAAAACCCAATTACAATTACCGGCAGTAATAAAGGCAATAAATTGGATATCTATTTTGCTAATCCTGATTTCTCCAATTTAAGCTTTACGGAAGAAAATCATGTCACTGGGAATTCAGATGGCAACAACAAAAGAATATTGGCCACTTATAATAATGTGGTTAATCCTGAGTTTTTTACGATTCTTTTTCCTCGGCCTTCGACTGATATAGAACCTGATTTTACCCTGACAGATTTAGAAATAGATAACGGACGAGGGGTAAAGTTAGCCTGGGACGGGAATATAAATGACTATATTTTTTATAAAAGAACAGATACTATTTCTTCCCAAAATATTGAAAGCAACGGCAAGTTTACATTGATCAGAAAAAATGGTGATGATTTAACCAAATTTAGTTTATCGGAAGGCAGTTCTTTAACTATTAACGAAGTTAGTATTATTACATCTAACACAGAGGGAGTGAGTGTGGCCAGTGACGGAGCCACTATTAGTATTAGTGAATCTTCTGCTGAATATACGATTTATGGCCCTAATGTTACCGTGGTAGTTGATAATGAAGGGGAGCCAGTCAGTTTTGAACAATATCTTGACTATGTTTATATAAACATAGAAGCGCCGGCAGACGAAACTTTACCGGCGACAATTACCGACTTAAATGCTTCTTAAATGAAATTATTTCATATGGAATTAATAAAGAAAAAGAAACTAGAAGTAAAAACTGAGACACGTCTTGGGATTAGTGCGGATATTTTACTAGTACAGAAATTATTTTTAGGGACCTATTATTTAATGGCTGTATCAGGAATATTTATTGCCATTATCTTTTTAGTAATAGCTTTTATGAGTATCCCGGCCGGGACACAAGCTAATCTGGTTGTACAAAGTACTAATTCAGTTACTCTAACCTGGATGGCCCCAGGAGATGATAACAATGTAGGCCAAGCGGAAGTTTATGATATTCGTTATTCAACTTCATCTATCACCGAAGATAACTGGCCATCAGCCATTCAGGCTTCAAATCCGCCAGACCCGCAAATAGCCGGAAGTGCGGAGACTATTACTATAACCGGCTTGTCTCCTGATACTTTTTATTACTTTGCCATTAAAACTAAGGACGATGCCGATAACTGGTCAGCCCTATCCAACATTGCCACTAAAAAAACAGCTGCTCCAGAACTCTGCGAAACTAATTGGTCTTGTACAGCCTGGTCGGACTGCGAGAATAGTTTTAAGACAAGAATTTGCACCGATACTAATAATTGTGACACAGATAACGATAAACCAGATGAGCAAATTACTTGTACTATGCCGGTTATATCGGATGAACCGGAAACATGTAACGAAGACTGGTCTTGTACGGCTTGGTCAGAATGTAGCGGTGCAGCAATGACCAGGTCTTGTATTGATTTAAATAATTGTGGCACTAATAGTAATAAGCCGAAGGTATCGGTTTCTTGCGGCGTTGGGGAAGAGGAAATAGATGACCACCAGAGATTATTGGCGGTAACTCCTTCTTCGCATGGTGGTCCTCATCTAAAATTATATGATGAAAACTTTGATTTGTACGCCCAGTTTTTTACCTATGACCCCAGTTTTAGAAATGGGGTAAATACAGCCCTGGGAGATATAGATGGGGATGGTGAGGCAGAAGTTATTACCGGGACCGGACCGGGCTCTGCTCCCCATGTTAGAGTTTTTGACACTAAGGGAAGTTTGCGTTACCAATTTTTTGCCTATCCCGAACATTTTAGAATTGGTCTTTCGGTAGCGGTGGCTGATGTTAATGGGGACGGGCGTGATGAAATTATTATTGCCCCGCAGGATAAAGGCGGACCGCATGTAAGAGTACTAACTCTGGATACCCAGCAGAATAAATTTGTCCTCTATAAAGAATTTTTCGCCTACCCCGAACGTTTTAGAATGGGAGTTAATGTTGCCGCGGGCGATTTAAACAATAATGGCTTGGCAGAAATAATAGTAGCACCGCGAAATGTTGGCGGACCCCATATCAGGATTTATGAATATAATCCGGTGACCAATCGATTGGCTCTAAAAAACCAGTTCTTTGCTTATGATTTTGGTTTTCGCGGCGGTGTGAGCTTGGCGATTGGCGATGTTGATAATGACGGAATAAATAATATTATTACTGGAGCCGGACCCACGGGAGGCCCCCATATCCGGGTTTTTGACCATCAGGGAAATTATAAATACCAATTTTTTGCCGCTTCCTCTAATTTCCGGGGCGGGGTGGATGTGGCTGCTTTTGATTATGACCGGGACGGAGCTGACGAAGTAATAACCGGTGCCTGGTCTAGGGGAGCACCCGGAGTTAAGGTTTTTGATTTTAATCTAAACAATAAATATTTTAGTGAAGCTAATTTCTTTTATGCCTATGACCCGTTATATACTTGGGGCATTAGGGTGGCCGGTTATTAGTATAAATGTTATAATTATTTCGCTAATAAAAATATGATTGGTTACTTAAGAGGAAAAATTAAATATAAAGATGAAAAATGTCTGATTATTGATGTGGCCGGAGTAGGCTACCAAGTTTTCATTTCCGGTCAAACTTTGGAAAAAATCGGCGAAGAAGAGGAAATTGAGCTTTATACATATCTTTACATAAGAGAAAACAGTGAAGAACTTTACGGCTTTTTAAACCTGGAGGAAAAAGAATTTTTTGAACAACTTCTCAGTATTTCCGGAGTTGGGCCGAAAGGAGCTCTGGGGGTTTTGGCCATAGCCACCATTGATACGATTAAAAAAGCGATTATACATGGCGACCCGGCCGTATTGATTAAAGTTTCCGGCATTGGCAAAAAAACCGCGGAAAGAGTGGTGATAGAATTAAAGAACAAAATTGATATTGCCTCTATTGATGAGACAAAAGTTGCCAGCAGTGAAATTGGGGATAGCTCTGCCATTGACGCGTTGGTAGGACTGGGTTATTCTGCTTCTGAAGCCCGTGACGCCTTGAAGGATGTTGATAAGGAAATTCAGGATGTCGAACAAAGAATTAAAGAAGCATTAAAAATATTAGGCCAGAACAAATAGAGTATGGATATAAAAATAATTGAAGAAAAATCAGTTTGGGACGAGTTTATGGCTTCTCATAAGAGGAGCCAGTTTTTACAATCCTATAATTGGGGGGAGTTTAAAAAAGGGGTAGGCTTAAAGATATTTCGTTTGGCTGTTTTTGAAGAAAGGAAAATAATTTTTGCCGGCCAAATTATTAAAAGAGAGCTTCCTTTAGGTAATAGTTATCTTTATCTTCCTCGCGGGCCAATTTTTTCTAATAAATTATCCGAAGAAAAAAAACAAAAAACCTTAGATTTATTTTTAAAAGAAGTAGAAAAAATTGCAAAAAAGGAGGATTCAGTTTTTCTGAAAATTGAACCATCATTTACTGATAATAAAATTATTGATTATGAAAAAAAAGGCTTCAGAAAATCTGCATGTGTTCAGCCGCCTGACACGGTAATGGTAGAGCTTGAAAAAAGCGAAGAGGAAATACTCAAAGAGATGCATCATAAAACCCGCTATAATATTCGTCTCGCTGAACGTAAGGGAGTGAAGGTAGAATTTTCAGAAAATCCAGAAGAAGTAGATAAATTTTTTGAACTAACCAAGTTTGTCAACGAACGGGAGGGGATTTGCTGCTTCTCAAAAAACTATTATCAGAAAATGGTAGAAGAGTTTAAGAAAGATGGAAATATATTCTTTGCCAAGGGAATTTATCAGGGAAAAACTATTGTTATTAATCTGTTAATTAGTTATGGCGATACGGTTGTTTATAATCATGGAGCCTCCGCTAATGAATACAGAAATGTGATGGCTCCTCATTTGGTCCAATGGGAGACAATAAAAAAAGCGAAAAAAGAAAGTTATAAATATTATGATTTTCGAGGAATAGCCCCGACTGACAACCCAAAACATAAATGGGCCGGGATTACCCGTTTTAAAAAGGGTTATTCCAATAAAGTGGTAAGTTGTGAGGGGGCCTATGACTTAGTTTTCAAATCGTTCATATACCAAATATATTTATTAGGAAAGAAAATAAAATGATAAAAAAAGTAGTTGTTTCAGCGGCCGGAAGAGGCACTCGTATGGGTAATCTTACTCTGGATAAACCAAAACATTTATTGGAAATATCCGGCAAACCTTTTCTTTATTATTTATTAAGAAGGCTAGAGTCGGCTGGTTTTTCTGAAATGATCATGGTAGTGGGCTACAAAAAAGAATTATTTAATGATTTTATTAAAAAATATTCCTTTAATTTGACTATTGTTGACCAGCAGGAAAACTGTGGTGATGATTACGGAACGGCCATTCCCATTAAAGCGGTGAGGAAATTAGTTGGTCAGGATAATTTTGTGGCCGTCGCTGGTGATAATTTATATTCAGTGCGTGATTTAAAAAAGGCCCAAAAAGAGGACAACCTGAATTATATTGGCGGCTTAAAAATTACCGGCGGGGGAAGATTCGGCCATTTGGAGATGGATAATAGCGGTTACTTAAAAAATATTATTGAGAAACCGGAGGAATACCCCAAAGGAGAAAGAATTATTAATTGTAGTTTATATAAGTTTACTCCGGAAATATTTTCGGCTATTAATCGAGTTGGCCTTTCTCCGCGTAATGAGTATGAAATAACAGACGCAATAAGATTTTTAGCTAAAGACAAAAAGGTAAAGCTTATTGAGCTTGAGGATTTTTGGCTTGATTTTGGCCGGCCGGAAGATATTGAGAAACTCGCCCAGCATCTTGGTAGCGAATAATATTTGAGGCTTCTCGAAGTGACCCTGAGCGACAGCGAAGGGGATCGAAGACCCCGCACACGCCCCTATAGTTCAACGTCCCGCCAATTACAAAATCTTTGATTTTGATAATTGGCGAGGATCCCGCCCTTAAAAGGGCGGGAGATAAAACCCTTTATTAAATGTATGAAATATTACGTTTATATTTTACAAAGTTTTAAAGATAATACTTATTATGTTGGTACAACAAAAAATATTGAGAAAAGAATAAACCAGCATAATCAAGGTATTTCTCGTTCAACCAAAGGAAAAATTCCATGGAAACTCGTTTACAATGAGAGATTTAATAATATCAAGGATGCCTATAAGAGAGAAAGGTATATAAAGACCCACAAGAAAAGAAAATATATTGAAAAACTAATTAATATGCCCCTATAGTTCAATGGATAGAATGTAGGCTTCCGGAGCCTGAGATCGAGGTTCGACTCCTCGTGGGGGCACCAGATTTTATGTTTTTGTAAAAAAGTGATATAATTTAAGCATGAAGATATTATTCCGAAACAAAACTAAAATGACTTAAGGGGGATGCGCGAGACGACCGCGCATTTTTTAGTTATAGCTCTTTGAAAACGAAGGGAGTAGCCGTGCTACATCTGAACGGAAGAGACCCGGTTAGTGTTTTGCTAAAAAAAGAAAGCGTTATTATTAACGGAATTGAGTATTATCAGCATAAGACAGGTAATAAAAAAACAAATTTTGCTTATGATGGAGTTTACTACGAAACAAGGGAAGAGTTAATGATTGCCCAAATGCTTTGTTGGATGAAAATCTCTTTCCTGCATCATGTAAATTTTTCCTTCCCGTTATATCCAGATGACGAAAAAGAAGCTATTTGGTGCCCTGACTTTATTCTGGAATGTCCCTTTCGTTGGGTTGGGGAAGTGTGTAAGGGCTCGGTAATTGTGGGCATAGAAGCAAAACATAGAAGAACAATCGGTCGTCCGCGAAGAAAATCAAAAGCTCTCTTGAGAGAGTTTGGTATACCGATAATTTTATTAAATCTTAAAGATATTAAGCCTTACTTTAACAAAAAATGCATGAAACTCCCCTTAAAACCTTTAAAAACATACGAAGAAATTTCTTCAGTGGCCTGAAAAGGTCGCTTTGCCCCCCCGTTCTTATATTCGGTTAAGAGCGGGGTTTTTCTTGAAAAGATGAAAAAATAAGTATAGGATTAAGATATGAATAAATTTAAAGAAATCACATTTCCAACCAAAGGTAAATTCGGATTAATTAGTATTGCTTCCGAAATAGAAGAATTCGTCAGAGAGTTAGGAGTTAGTCATGGGGTGTGCCATGTGTACATTCCCCACGCTACAGCCGCTCTAATAACCAATGAAAATGAATCAGGGGTAAAAGAAGATATTCTAAAGAGAATTCTGGCTCTAGCCCCGGAAAAAGAAAAATATCTGCATGATAAAATCGATAATAATGCCAGAGCCCATATTATTGCTTCTATCTTAGGTCCGGATATAAATTTTCCGATTATTGAAGGAATGCTGGTCAGAGGAGCCTGGCAGGATATATTTTTTGTGGAATTAGATGGTCCAAGGCCTGAACGCAAGGTGATAATAAATATTATAGAATCGTAAAGAAGGGGGGTGAAAAAATGACAGAAGATAAAGAAAAAAATGAAAAAATAATCGGTCGAGTAACCCATTATTACAACAAAATCGGCGTAGCTGTAATTGAATTAACGGAAGGTGGGGTTAAGGTGGGGGAGACTCTTCGTTTTCAGGGAGGGGAAAGAGATTTTGAACAGCTAGTGGAATCAATGCAAAATGAGCATGAAGAAATCAACGAAGCAAAGAAAGGGGATGATATAGGGATGAAAGTAAATGAACCAGTACGTGAAGGCTATGTTATTTATAAGGTAACTGAATAAATTTTAATGAGCTTGAAAAAATATCAGAAGAAAAGAAAATTTTTAGATACGCCCGAACCAAAAGGTAAAATTATTAATAAAAGCAATAATCGTTTTGTTGTTCAGAAACATCAAGCTAGCCATCTCCATTATGATTTTCGTCTGGAAAAAGAAGGGGTTCTTACGTCTTGGGCAATTCCAAAAGAGCCGCCAAAAATATTAGGAATAAAAAGACTGGCTATGCAGGTTGAAGATCATCCGGTCAGCTATATTAATTTTCAGGGAATTATTCCCAAAGGTAATTATGGGGCGGGAAAGGTTGAAATCTGGGATAAGGGAGTATATAATTTAATAATAAATAAAAAAAACGAACTTAAAATTACTCTCAAGGGCAAAAAACTTAAAGGAAATTATATTTTAGTTAAACCAAGAGGGGATCAATTTGGTAAAAAAGCTTGGCTTTTTTTCAAGACTAAATCTTAAAAAATATTTTACTGTCACCTGCTTAATTTTTAAAAATAAAAAAGAATCAATAAAATTAAATGAAGAATACTATAAAAAAATTTATTCCCGAGTTTATTATTCTTTTTTACCACTGGCTTTTAGCTCGGTTAGCGGCCTTAGTATATTCTTATCCTTCAAACAAATTAATTGTAATAGGGGTAACAGGAACAAACGGCAAGTCAACTGTTGTTAATTTAATTGCCAAGGTTTTGGAAGGGGCGGGTTATAAAATTGGGCTTGCTTCTACTTACAATTTTAAAGATGGTGAAAAGGAATGGCTCAATAATAAAAAAATGACTATGCTTGGCCGCTTTCAATTACAGAATTTTTTGTCCAGACTGGTAAGAAATGGCTGTCAGTACGCGGTGATTGAAACTTCTTCAGAAGGCATTAGACAATATCGTCATGTCGGTATTAATTATGATATAGCGGTTTTTACTAATTTAACGCCAGAGCATATTGAAACTCATGGCTCTTTTGAAAATTATAAAAAAGCCAAGGGCAAGCTTTTTTCTTCTCTTAAAAAGTCCAAAAATAAAAAAATTAACAAACAGTTAATTAAAAAAATAATCATTACTAACCTGGAAGATGAACATTCTGATTTTTTCCTTTCTTTTCCCGCCGACGAAAAATATGGCTTCAGTCTGACTTCCATAGAAACCAATATAAATAAAGTGATAGCCAGCCAGGTGAGAACAGACGAAAATGGAAGCTATTTTATTTACGGAGGAAAAAATTTCAATATTAATCTACTCGGAGATTTTAATGTTTCAAATTGTCTGGCTGCTCTGGCTGTCGGATTAAGCCAGGGAATTAATATCGAACAAATTAAATCAGCTCTTGAAAAAGTGGAGAAATTGCCTGGCCGCCTTGAGTTTATTAATAAAGGCCAGAATTTTAAAGTATTAATTGACTATGCTCCCGAAGTTGCTTCAATGAAAAAATTATATGGGGTAGTAAACTTATTAAAGAAGAACAAAATAATTCATGTTCTTGGTTCCTGCGGAGGAGGGCGGGATGAATCACGCCGCTCGGTTTTAGGAGGAATTGCCGGAAAATCAGCCGATATCGTAGTTGTTACTAATGAAGATCCCTATGATGAAGATCCCCAGGCAATTATTGATCAAGTCGCCGAAGGGGCTGAAGAAGAGGGAAAATTAGTAAACAAAGATTTATTTAAAATAATAGACCGGCGTGAAGCCATTAAATTAGCTTTAGGGAAAGCAGGGAAAGATGATTTAGTAATAATAACCGGAAAAGGGGCGGAACAAGCCATTTGTATGGAAAGAGGCAGAAAAGTGCCTTGGGATGACAGAAAGGTAGTTGAAGAAATATTAGCTAATTTTAGGTAAATTGTGGATAAGCTGGGAATAAATAAATTCCTAGTTAAATATAGGTAGGCTAATATTTACTTAATAATTAACTAATATTAGCCAATTTTACTCTTAACCCTAAATATTGAATAGTTTTCCTCATATCATTTGACATCAAGGTAATATTGGGTTATATTTCTATTACTGTCTTTTTAGATAAATTACTTTATTTTTCTATTTTAAATACTATATTTACTTTTTTCTAAAACAAAAAACCTATTTTACCTAGCATAGGTATTTTAAATTAGGGGCTTTGATAAAGTCCAATACCCTTTTAGCTTTTTAGCTTGAAAGGGGGGAAAGTACATTAATGCCAGACAAATATCACGGGAGAAAAGTTTTTACTACTCTTCATGAGGCCATTTCTCTACCCGATCTTATCGAGGTACAGAAAAGTTCGTATAAATGGTTTTTTGACGAAGGCTTAAAAGAGCTTTTTGAGGAAGTGTCACCGATCACAGATTTTATCGGCCGCGACCTTGAGCTCGATTTTTTTGATTATTATTTAGATGATCCTAAGTATGATGAAATTAAATCCAAAGCCAAAAATGTAACCTATGAAGCTCCTCTGAGAGTACAGACTCGTTTACATAATAAAAAAACAGGCGAAATCAAAGAACAGGAAATCTTTTTAGGTGACTTTCCTTTAATGACCGACCGGGGCACTTTTGTCATTAATGGAATTGAAAGAGTGATTGTTAGCCAGCTTATAAGATCGGCTGGCGTTTTTTTTACTTCTGAAATAATTAAAGGCAAAAGAAATTACGGGGCAAAAATAATTCCCAATAGAGGGGCTTGGCTTGAACTTGAAACAGATGCTAATAATATTATTTCCGTAAAAATTGATCGTAAGAGAAAAGTCCCTATCTCGGCTCTTTTAAGAGCTTTTGGCTACTCTTCGAATGAAGAAATTATCGATTTATTTAAAGATACTGATAACCATCCTTCCAACAAATTTATGGAAGCCACTGTTGCCAAAGATATTTCCAGAAATGAGAGCGAAGGTTTGAAAGAAGTTTATAAAAGAATCCGCCCGGGAGATTTGGCAACCGTTGATAATGCCAGAGATCTAATCCATAAAATGTTTTTTTCGTTTGACCGGTACGACTTTGGTAATGTCGGCCGTTATAAACTTAATCACCGTTTTAATTTTAGATTTCCTTTAGATAAAAAACATCGTGTACTCCAAAAAGAAGATCTTATTTCGATTATAAAAGAGATTATTAATTTAAATAATTCTCAAAAGGAAGCAGATGATATTGATCACCTGGGCAATCGCCGGGTAAGGGCGATTGGAGAACTTGTTCAGAATAAATTCAGAGTCGGCTTGGCAAGGATGGAAAGAATAATTAAAGACAGGATGAGCACCTTGGATATTAATAGCCTTACTCCCAACCAGCTGATAAACGCGCGTCCGGTTATTGGGGTGGTAAAAGAATTTTTCATGTCATCGCAGTTGTCACAATTTATGGATCAAACTAATCCTCTGGCTGAGCTTGAACACAAGCGTCGTCTTTCGGCTATGGGCCCTGGCGGTCTTTCCCGGGAAAGAGCTGGATTTGATGTGCGTGATGTTCATCGGACCCACTATGGCCGTATCTGCCCAATTGCTACGCCAGAAGGCCCTAATATCGGCTTAGTTGGTCATTTAGCTTCATATGCCAGAATCAATAATTATGGCTTTATTGAAACTCCTTTCCGAAAAGTTGTTCATGATCCGGAAAATAAACCAGAGCAAAGTGAAGGTGAAATTGCCAGGGAGGACATAAAAAATCCTTCTTCCGGAGAAATTATAGTAAAAAATGAAGAAAAAATCAGCCAAGAGAAAGCTAAAGAATTATCAAAATTAGATATTAAAAATATCCCGGTCAAAGCAAGAGTGACTGATGAAATAATTTATCCAAATGCTTTCTCCGAAGAAAAATTTGTCACCACCGCCGCTACTACTCCTATTGATGAGAATGGTTATTTTATTAATGAAAGGGCTGAGGTAAGACGTTACGGTGAACCGGTAATGGATTCAGTAAATGTTATAGATTTAATGGATGTTTCACCGAAACAAATTGTCTCGGTTTCAACCTCTCTTATTCCTTTTCTTGAGCATGATGATGCGGTCAGAGCTTTGATGGGTTCAAATATGCAGCGCCAGGCCGTTCCATTGGTTAACCCAGGCGCTCCAATAGTAGCAACTGGAGTAGAGGGCCGAGCCGCTAAAGATTCGGGCCAAGTAGTAGTATGCCAGAAAGACGGAATAGTTAAAGAAATTACAGGTGATAAAATAATTATTTTGGAAGATGAAAAAAATAATCTCCGTGAATATTATTTAAGAAAATTTTTTCGTTCCAATGCTTCTACTTGTATAAACCAGAAACCGATTATTGAAATGGGACAAAAAGTAAAAAAAGGCGATGTTATTGCTGATGGTGCGGCTACCGATCATGGTGAACTTGCCCTGGGACAAAATGTCTTGGTCGCTTTTATGTCCTGGGAAGGGGGAAACTATGAAGATGCGATCTTAATTTCCGAGCGTTTAGTAAGAGAAGATTTTTATACCTCAATCCATATCGAAAATTATTCGGTTGATGTAAGAGATACCAAATTGGGCCCTGAATTAGTTACCCGCGATATCCCCAATGTTAGTGAGGAAAAGTTAAAAGATTTAAATGAAGAAGGGATTGTCAGAGTTGGGGCGAAAGTTGCCTCCGGCGATATTCTAATCGGAAAAATAACTCCGAAAGGCGAGACTGAATTATCGGCGGAAGAAAAACTTTTAAGAGCAATTTTTGGCGAGAAAGCCAAAGATGTTAAAGATTCATCTCTTTATCTTGAACATGGAGAACACGGTAAGGTAGTGGATATAAAAATATTTTCTCGTGACAAAGGCGATAAACTTTCAGCCGGTGTTATCCGTCAGATTCAGATTTCAATTGCCCAGCTTAGAAAAATACAGGTAGGTGATAAAATGGCCGGCCGCCACGGTAATAAAGGGGTTATTTCTCGGGTTGTAGCCCAAGAAAACATGCCTTTCCTAAAAGATGGCACTCCTATTGATATTATTTTGAATCCCTTAGGCATAGCTTCTCGAATGAACTTAGGGCAGGTTTTAGAAACTCACGCTGGATTGGCTGCTAATAAATTAGGTTATAAAGTGGTTAGCCCCGCCTTGGATGGTATTCCCGAAAAAATTATCAAAAAAGAACTGAAAAAAGCCGGCTTTCCGGAAAATGGAAAAATGAAACTTTATGACGGAAGAACCGGTAAAAGTTTCGATAATGATGTAATGGTCGGCTATATTTATATGTTGAAACTCAACCACATGGTTGAAGATAAAATACATCAGCGTTCAATCGGCCCTTATTCTCTGGTTACCCAGCAGCCTCTGGGTGGTAAAGCCCAATTTGGGGGCCAGCGTTTTGGAGAAATGGAGGTTTGGGCTCTTGAAGCATACGGAGCCGCCTACACTCTTCAGGAAATACTGACTATTAAATCGGATGATGTCCCCGGCCGTTCAAAGGCTTATGAGTCAGTTATTAAGGGTGAGCCAATTAGTAAAATTAATGTTCCCGAATCTTTTAATGTCCTTGTTCGTGAACTTAAGGGCCTTGGTCTGGATGTTGAATTGATTACTGAAAGAAAAGTAGAAAAGAAAGAAGAAAAATTTGTTCCTAGTGAAACCACAGATAAAAAAGAGGAAGAAAAGAAAACTCCTCCGGAAGAAAAACCAGAAAAAAAAGAGAAAAAGGATGATAAAGAAGATAAAATAAAACCAAAGAATAAATAATATTATGACCCGCGAATCCAACTCCGCAGATTTTAAAGCCATTAGATTAAAACTCGCCTCCCCCGAGCAGATCTTAGAGTGGTCGCATGGGGAAGTGACTCGTCCGGAAACAATTAATTATCGGACTCAAAAACCGGAAAAAGACGGCCTTTTTTGCGAAAGAATTTTTGGGCCCTCAAAAGATTGGGAATGTTATTGCGGTAAGTATAAAAGGATTCGCTACAAAGGGATTGTTTGTGACAAATGCGGAGTGGAAGTTACCCGGTCTTTGGTTCGTCGGGAAAGAATGGGCCATATTAAGTTAGCCGCTCCGGTTTCGCATATTTGGTTTTTGCGGGGCGTTCCTTCAAAGATTGGATTGATTTTAGGGCTTTCTATCCAAGAATTGGAAAAAGTAATATATTTTGCCAATTTTATTATTACTCATGTTGATGAAAATTTAAAAAAAGATACATTAGAACAAATAACGAAAGAATATTCCGCCAAGGTCAGAAATATAGAAGATAATTTTAACCAGCGCTCCCAAAAAATAAAGCAAAATAAGGCGGAACAATTATCCAAAGAGCAGAAAGAAAGTGGAAAGAAAAAAATAGAAGAAAAAAATAACCAAGAACTTTTTGCCAATGCCGAAGCGAAGAATGAAGAAATGAGAAACCTGGAGGAAACAGTTGCTTTGGCCAAGAAAGAGCTTAAGGAATTAAAGCCAAAACTAATTATTTCCGAAAATAAATATCAGGATCTTTCTCTTAAGTATGGGCATATTTTTGAAGCTGGTATTGGAGCGGAAGCAATACAGAAACTTTTAAAAGAAATAGATTTAAGCAAATTGGCCAAAGAACTTGAAAAAGATATGGATGGCGCCCCGGAAAATAAAAGAAAAAGATTATCCCGCCGTTTGCGTCTTTTACAAAATTTAAAAATAAATGAAATAAAGCCTGAATGGACTATAGTCTCGATTATTCCGGTAATTCCTCCAGATTTAAGGCCTATGGTCCAGCTTGATGGCGGACGTTTTGCCACTTCCGATCTGAATGATTTATATCGCCGGGTTATTAATCGAAATAACCGCTTAAAGAAGCTAATTGTTTTAAATGCTCCTGAAGTTATTTGCCGTAATGAAAAAAGAATGCTTCAAGAGGCAGTAGATGCCTTAATTGATAATGGGGCAAGAAGAGGAAAGACAGTGACTGCTTCCACTGGCCAGAAAAGAATGCTTAAATCTATTGCTGATATGTTAAAAGGCAAGCAAGGACGTTTTAGGCAGAATCTTTTAGGCAAGAGAGTTGATTATTCGGGCCGTTCGGTGATTGTCATTGGTCCTAATCTTAAGTTAAATGAGTGTGGAATTCCAAAGAGAATGGCTCTTGAGCTTTTCCGCCCGTTTGTAATTTCCCAGTTAATAAAACGTGAATATGTTCACAATGTCCGTTCAGCCGGTCGTTTTATTGAATCAGGACGACCGGAAATTTGGGATATCCTGGAAGAAGTGACCAAAAATGCCTATGTTCTTCTCAATCGTGCTCCGACTTTACATCGACTGGGTATCCAGGCTTTTCAGCCGAAGTTAATTGAAGGCAAGGCAATTCAGATTCATCCTTTAGTTTGTACCGCTTTTAATGCTGATTTTGACGGAGACCAAATGGCGGTCCACGTTCCTTTAACTGAACAGGCCAAAAAAGAGGCAAAAACTTTAATGCTTTCTACCAATAATTTACTTAAACCGGCCACTGGCTCGCCAGTTACCACCCCCTCTCAAGATATTGTTCTGGGTTGTTATTATCTTACTTTAGAAAAAGGGAAACCGGAAAAAATAAAGAATTTTTCCTCCCGGGAAGAAGCCCTTTTATCTTTTAATTTAGAAAATATTAAAATTCAGGAACCAATTATGGTTCTGGAGAAAAGCAAACTGATTAAAACAACCGCCGGCCGGATTATTTTTAACTCCATTCTTCCTAAAGAACTTCAGTATATCAATGAGGTTCAGGATAAAAGGAGACTTTCTTCTTTGGTGGCAAAATCTTTAGCTGACCTGGGCCAGGAAAAAACAGCTCAGATTCTGGACGATATTAAAAAATTAAGTTTTGAATATTTAACTCAGTCCGGTATTTCCTGGGGAATGGAAGATTTACCGGAAGTTAAAGAAAAGGATATATTGATTAAACAAGCCGAAGAAAAAGTATCAGAAATTGAACAACATTATAAATCCGGCTTATTAACCGATAAAGAAAGACAAATTAAAGTAATCGAGACTTGGGCTAAGACCAAGGAAGAAGTTCAAGAAGTTTGCCAGCAGTCTCTGGATAAATTCGGATCGGTTTATGCTATGATTGAATCCGGTTCCAGGGGTTCATGGGGCCAGATTACCCAGATGATGGGCATGAAAGGACTGGTGACTAACCCAGCCGGTGAAACTATAGAATTGCCGGTTAAAGGCAGTTTTAAGGCTGGTTTTGACGTTTTGGAATATTTTATCTCTACTCACGGGGCGAGAAAAGGACTTTCTGATACCGCTCTTAGAACCGCTAATGCCGGCTATCTAACCCGCCGTCTTATTGATGTTTCTCAGGAGGTAGTGGCAAATGAAAAAGATTGCAAAGATACAGTAGGATTTGTAATTAAAAAGGAAGAAACCGAAGAAATGGGTGAGCCTCTTCCCAAGAGAGCTTGGGGACGAGTTCTTCTTGATGATGTTGTAGATAAAAAGACTAAAAAGGTAATTGTAAAAAAAGGAACTTTAGTTGATGACGAAGCTTTTAAAAAGATTGAAAAAGCGAATCCCGATGAAATAAAAATTCGCAGCGTTTTAAGCTGTAAGGCCAGAAGAGGGATTTGCCAGAAATGCTATGGCTTTGACCTTGGTTACAATAAGTTGGTTAAAATAGGGACAGCAATTGGTATTATCGCCGCCCAAAGTATTGGTGAGCCCGGAACCCAGCTGACCATGAGAACTTTTCATACCGGTGGTGTGGCTGGCCAGGATATTACTCAGGGTTTGCCTCGAGTAGAAGAACTTTTTGAAGCAAGACCGGTTAAAAAAGCGGCTATTCTTTCTGAAGTTGACGGCACTGCTTCTATAAGTGAAGTAGACGATAACACAATAATTAAAATTAATTATATTGAAGACAAGGATGAGGTGATTTTTGAAAGTAAAAGCAAACTAAATACTGAAAGTATTAAAGTAAAAGACGGCCAAAAAGTGAAAAAACAAGCTCTTGTTTATGAAGATAAGAAGAAAGAAATTAAAGCACCGCATGAAGGCAATATTAAATTAGAAGATAATAAAATATCTCTTATTTATAAAGAAGAAACTGAAAAAGAATATATTCCCTCGATTGGGCATTCTGTTTGGATTAAGGAAGGAGAATTAGTGTGTAAAGGCCAGCAACTGACAGAAGGTAGTTTAAATCTTTCTGATATATTTAAGCTTTCCGGTATTGAGGAAACTCAGAAGTATATTATGAAAGAAATTCAGTATATTTATTCCTCCCAAGGCCAGAAGCTTAATGATAAGCATGTGGAAGTAATTGTTCGTCAAATGTTCTCCCGTGTTTTAGTTAAAGACGCCGGCGATACGGAACTTCTGAGCGGTGAAATTATTGACCGCAATACAGCCCAAATAGCCAATAAGGAAATTGAAGAAAAGGGCGGCCAAAAAGCTATTCTCGAACCTCTTCTTCTTGGTATTACCAAAGCTTCTTTAACCACAGACAGCTTTCTTTCGGCGGCTTCTTTTCAAGAAACAGCCCGGGTTTTGATTGATGCGGCTGTGACCGGCAAGGTTGATAAACTCCGCGGACTTAAAGAAAATGTTATTATCGGCAAGTTGATTCCGGCTGGAACGGGCTATAAGCCAGTTGAGTAAGTATTGATTATTTGGTTTTATCGTATCCTTGACAGATTGTTGATGTAGGAATATAATAACGTGCTATAATAACCAGGTGAGGCCTTGAACTGTAATCTCATATTTGGGCGCTTTTCTCCCTAAAAAAGGAAGATAAGGGTTACAGGGAGCAAGTAGCGCAACCGACACATTAACTATAAATTATTGTTGAAAGCCTCACTAACAGGCTTTTTTTATAAATCGTTCTTTAACAAGAAACACACAGAAACCCAAGGAGGAAAGTGATGAGTATTCGAGTGAAGGTCCTATCAGTGATAGCTGTTATTTTGATAGCTGTTTGTTTTGTCAGCGAAATCCAAGCCTGGCCGTGGAGTAAAAATAAGAAGGAATATAAGTTCCAGCAAGAATTTTCCTCTGGTTGGAAAATAGTTGGAATGTTACCTGCTCTTGATACTGACAGAGTTGATGGTTTTAAAAGACTGGTTTCTCGCTGCCCCCCTTGTATAGAAGAAGGTTATAAAGCAGGAAATTTCGTCCTTTTTCGTGAGTTATTTTGGGTCGATTTTGAAAACTGGTGGACGGTTATTGTTGATATTTCTCATGATCATTTTTTAAACATTCCTCTAGAGACTAAAGTAGTTATGAGAGGTATTGATGCTCAAGGTGATACGATAGAGGTTGAAAGTGAACGAATAGTTTTTTGCAAAGGCTGGTCCTTTTCTTGGGATGGAAAAAGGATGACTCAACATACGGTGCTGGATAACTCTTTAAAAACTATTCAAGTAAAGCCTTATCGGGATATTGGGCGGGATGATTTTGAACACGGAGAAGTAAATGGTGAAAAGTATATAATTGGCTACATCTTTTTTGGTAAGGATGTTGAATTAGATGAGAATGAAGTTGTTGACTTCCTGTTTCCGGGCATAAATGCTTATCCGGTTACCAACCGACTTTCGAGGAGGTGAGAAATGAGAAAGTTACGTAGAAAGAATTTCCAGAGAGCAGTGATGCTTGTGGTAGTTCTGATTATTGCAGTTACTGCTTTGATCGTTCTTACGCCAAAAGAGGCGATGGCGTTTGACGCATGTGATACTGCAGCTGAACAGAATTATCGCAACCCTGTGTACAACATGCTCTGCTGGATTGACATCATGTTCGAGTACCTTTTCATGGGTGGTGGAGGTGGAGTCTAACCTCTGACTACCGAATGTGCGGGAAGCTATTTCCCGCACTTTTTTATTGTAAAAACCTCAAAAAAGTGGTAAAATAAAAAAATAATATGGTAAAAAAGCGTAAGAAAATAGAAAAAAATGAAAAGGAAAAGGAGGTTTCAAAAGAACCTCTTCTTAAACCCGAAGCCAGGCATGGGATTGGCATTGTTGTTTTATTTACCCTGGCTGTTTTAAGCATTCTCAGTTTATTTAATGTAGCCGGGGGCTTCGGCGAATTGATTAATACTGTCCTTAGCCATGTTTTCGGCTGGGGCAAATTTTTCTTCCCTGTTATTTTACTGGTCCTTGGATTTTTTCTCCTTAAACCGGAAAAATATCTTATCACCGGCACTAATTACTTAGGACTGGTTTTATTTATTCTAAGTTATTCGGGTCTTCTACATGTCTTTATAGATATTAAAGGAGCAGTGGAAAAAATATCATCTGGTTCGGGCGGAGGATATGCCGGTCTTTTTTTAAGCTATCCCTTGCAGAAAATAATGGGCTTCTGGGCGACTTTAATCGTCCTTTTGGCCGTCTTTTTGGTTTCTCTTATTTTGATGTATAATACTTCACTTCAAAATCTAGCGGAAAAAAGAGGCAAGCTTTCCTCTTTTAGATACCGGATAGGCTTTTTCTTTTCAAGGTTTAAAAAAGAAAAAAAAGTAAATTATGAAGAAGCGGGTTTTTCCAAAAGGGATTTGGATGATCAAACAAAAGAAATGGACGAGCAGAAAGAATTGCCTCTGGAAGAAGAAGGAGAGGAAATGGAAGTTATTGAAGATAAGCCAAAAAAACATAAGTCTAAAATAAAAATTCCTACCGACTTGCTTGATAATTCATCCACCCGGCCAAAAAGCGGAGATATTGAACTGAATAAATTAAAGATAAGAAAAACCCTGGAAAATTTTGGTATCGAGGTAGAGATGGGAGAAGTTAACGTTGGCCCTACGGTTACTCAGTACACACTTAAGCCATCTGAAGGAGTTAAACTTTCCCAGATTACCAGTTTGCAAAACGATATTTCTTTGGCCCTAGCGGCTCATCCTATCCGCCTCGAAGCCCCCATTCCCGGAAAACCATTAGTTGGTATTGAGGTACCCAATCAGTCAGTCGCCCTGGTTAATTTAAAAGAAATAATTGATTCTAAGGAGTTTAAGGAAAGAAAATCAAATTTAAGTATCGGTTTAGGTAAGGATGTTTCCGGTAAACCTTTTGTTTCCGATTTAGATCCAATGCCGCATCTTTTGATTGCCGGAGCCACTGGTTCAGGGAAAAGTGTTTGTATAAATTCAATTATTTTAAGCTTAATGTATCAAAATTCTTCTGATGATCTTAAATTTATTTTGGTTGATCCGAAAAGGGTAGAACTTACTGTTTACAACGATAACCCTTATCTTTTGACGCCGGTTATTACGGAAACTAAAAAAACAATAAACGCTCTTCGCTGGCTAGTCGCTGAAATGGAACGCCGTTTTCAAATTCTTTCAAAAACTGGCAAACGTGATATTCATATTTACCATCGGGAGATTGACGACGGCATGCCTTTTATAGTTTTGATAATTGATGAACTGGCTGACTTGATGTCAGTGGCGGCGGTTGAAATTGAATCGGCAATTATAAGACTGGCCCAAATGGCCCGAGCCGTAGGAATTCATCTTGTTTTGGCGACCCAGCGGCCTTCAGTCAATGTTATTACCGGTTTGATCAAGGCCAATATAACGGCTAGAATTGCCTTTAATGTCGCTTCTGGCGTAGATTCCCGGACGATTATTGATACAAGCGGAGCGGAAAAACTGCTGGGCAATGGTGATATGCTTTTTGTCTCTTCAGAATTATCCAAACCTAAGCGTATTCAAGGTGCTTATGTTTCAGAAAAAGAGGTAAAGAGAGTGGTTGATTTCATCAAACAAAATGAAAAAGCAGAATATAATGATGAAATAGTTGAAAAGCCCCAAGCCCCTCCCTTGGGTACTAGTATGGAAGATTTGGGTGACGACGAATTAACGGCTCAAGCTAAAGAAATAATATTAAGAGCCAATAAAGCCTCTGCCTCTCTTCTTCAGAGAAGGCTCCGAATCGGCTATGCCCGGGCAGCCAGAATTCTTGATTTATTGGAAGATCAGGGATTTATCGGCCCGATTGACGGAGCGAAGCCCAGGGAGGTTTTGGTAAGCCGCCCAGAAAATATACCCGTGGAAAACAATCTGGCCGAAGAGGAAATAGATTCGGAAGAAGAAAAAAATGACAGTTTTTAAAAAGAAGGAAATAGCCAATAAAACACTTGGAGAAAGATTGAAAAGAATTCGGGAGGAAGCGGGCATTTCTCTGGAAGAAATGGAGGAAAAAATTGCTATTTCAAAAAAATATATTAATAGTCTGGAAGAAGGAAGGTATGAAGATTTGCCGGGCGAAGTCTATACTAAAAGTTTTTTAAAAAAATATTCTCAGGCGGTTAGGGTCAACGAAGAAAAAGTGATGAAAATGTATGAAAAAGAAGAAAATGTTTTTCGGGGTTTAAACAAGGATAAAAAAAACCAGTATCTTCCCCCAAGAGGAAAAGTAAGTTTTAGCCCTTTTAATCCTAAATTTTTTAAAAATGGTATTATTGTTTTATTAATTCTCGGTATTCTTGTATACTTAGGCTGGGAATTGACTAATGTTATTTCTCCGCCTAAGCTTGAAGTAAGCTATCCGCCGGATAAGATGGTCACAACTGAAAAAGTACTTACTATTTCCGGCCAGACAGAGAAGGAGATAAAAGTACTGGTAAATGGCAAGGAGGTTTATGTGGATACGGACGGCCGTTTTACTGAAGAGTTGGTTTTAAAGGACGGAGTAAACATTATTGAGATTTCAGCCCATAAAAAACAAGGACGGGAAAGTAAAATTACCCGGGAAATATTATTAAAAAATGATAATTTATAATAATTTTTGGTGGTAGAAAGGATATATGTATGGTTAAAAAAAAGTCAGAAAAGAGCGAGGATCCCAAAGGAACCCCTTCGGGGAAAACAATTAAAGACGGTTCAAACCGGGCTAAATCGGCCCTGGAAGCGATTGAACAGATTAAAGAACGTTTTGGTGAGGGCTCAATTATGAAGTTCGGAGAAACCCGGGCGACAGACGTGCCCTCTGTTTCCACAGGCTGTTTTTCTTTGGACATCGCTCTGGGAGTTGGAGGTTTGCCGCGGGGCCGGGTTATTGAAATCTTCGGGCCCGAAGCATCCGGAAAAACCACCTTAGCTCAACATGTAGTGGCCGAGGTGCAAAAAGCAGGTGGTTTAGCCGCTTTTATTGACGCTGAGCATGCGCTTGATCCGGCTTACGCCAAAAAAATCGGGGTAAACATAGATGACATGTTAATTTCCCAACCGGACACCGGAGAACAAGCTCTTGAGATTTTAGAAACATTGGTCCGTTCAAACGGAGTGGATGTGGTGGTGATTGATTCGGTGGCGGCCCTGACACCAAAAGCGGAAATTGAAGGTGAAATGGGGGCCCATCACATGGCTCTTCAGGCCAGGTTAATGAGCCAGGCTTTGAGAAAGCTTACGGCCATTGTTGCCAAAACAAAAACAATTGTTATTTTCATCAATCAGACCAGGATGAGAATCGGAGTTTTCTTTGGCAATCCGGAAACAACCACTGGCGGTATGGCGTTGAAATTTTATTCTTCTGTTAGAATTGAAACCAGAAGAATCGGCCAGATAAAAAAAGGAGAACAGATTATCGGCAACCGAACCAGAGCAAAAGTTGTAAAAAATAAAGTGGCCGCCCCATTTAAAAACACGGAATTTGACATTATGTATAGCGAGGGTATTTCTCGGGAAACAGACGCGATTGACACCGGCTTAAAGTATGGGGTAGTTACCAAGTCCGGAACAACTCTTAGCTATGGTGAAACTAAACTTGGCGTAGGGCGCGAAAGATCCAGACAATTCCTAAAGCAAAATCCGAAAGTGTTAAGTGAAATAAAAAAAGAAATTTGGAAAGCAGTTAAGGAGGACAAAGATAATTAAAATTTGTAGTAGTTAAAATAAAAAAGAAATCTGGAAGTTAAATATTATTTGAATACAGAATGCCGCCGGATGATTGGCGGCGTTTTGTTATACAAAAGACCTTATTAAGGATTTTTGGTATAATAAAAGATAATAATAAACTAATGATATAAAAATCATGACTAAAAAAAGAAGGTTAATAAAAAACCTAAAAGTTTATTCCTTTAGCCTGGTTATACTGATACTGTTTTTTACTATTTCGGTTTTGTTAGGTCCAATTAAATCAGCTTTGAGTCAAGAGGAGGTTGCTGAATATATTGGTCTTGCGGTTGAAGGAGGTTTTTCGGTTTCAGGGCCACAGATAATTTTTGGAACTTCTGACTTTAAAGGCACTCTTTATAACTCAACGGCTGATTTAACCGTGGGCGACAACCTAAGAGTCGACGGTTATCTTTGGAGAAATTTCGGGGCAGTCAAAATTAATGATGATTTAAGCGTTAGCGGTTCAATTAATGCGGGCAGTTGGGCCGGTGATCAAATAGAAGATATTTATATTTCTGCCTTGGCTTCTGCCTCCCAGGGAGATATTATTTATTACAACGGACAATCCTGGGTTAAGCTGATGGCCGGTACATTGGGTCAGTATTTACAAACTCGTGGCACTGGATCAAATCCTCTATGGGCTAGTGCTAGCTCATTAGATGAAAGTGACCCTGTATTTAACGAAAGCGCAGCCAGTAACATTGTTACTTCAAATATTACCAACTGGAATGCCGCTTATTCCTGGGGGGATCATTCTTCTGAAGGCTATCTAATTGGTGCTTCAAGCGCCACTGATAATGCCATTACTAGATTCGACGGTACAACTGGTGAAATTTTTCAAAATTCCGGGGTTATCATTGACAATAGCAATAATATATCCGGTATAAATACGCTGACTGCTAGTAATTTAGCTGGCACTTTAACAACCGCTGCGCAGGGCAATATTACCAGCTTGGGAAAACTTACTTCTTTAGAGGTGAACGAACTTAAATCTTATGCCGCTTCACAACTAGGTGACGGCGGGACAACAAACTATGTTAATTTCGCAACCGACGGCGAAATTAATTTACACGGCACAGCAAGAGTAACAGTTGATAATTATATTACTGCTTCAGGGGTAAAAGCTCCAGGGGCCAAACCGGCGACATTTATAGAACATGGAATATGCGGGGCATGGCAATTTGCTGATGCAGGGGCTGGAAATGAAGAAAGTATTTCGGGAACACTTAAACTGCCCACACAAATGGATAAGACGGTAGCACCTATATTAAAAATAGGTTGGTCAGCAAATGGAGTAAGCCCAGGAAATTGTGAATGGCAATTAGAGTATGTATATAGAAGCCCGAATGAAGCAACTGACGCAGCAGCTCAAGAAACACTGACTGCTACAGGAACAGCTTCAGCTACATCCAATGGACTTATGATAACGGTATTCACGGGGATGGATTTACCTTCAGGAACTGACCAGGCAATGTTTTATAAAATAACAAGACTATCAGATGGTGGTAATGATACTATTGTTGATACCGTAGAATTAAGAGGTCTGCTGTTTACTCACACAAGAAATACTCTCGGAACAGCTTTATAATTATCATTTATAATATCTATTCTATAAATTGGGTGAGGTCTCTCAATTTAAACAAGTTTATGTTTATTAATTTGCTTATATTTTTGAAATAGATTTTCATATGGAAAAAACAAAAAGAAACCCGCTGGTGAAAACTGGCGGGCTTTATATTAAGCCAAAACCCTTTAAGAGAGTATAGAGCAGGGCGGTTGAGATGAGGATAGTAATATTGTCATCCAGCTTTAATTTGGCTGAATAAGCTTCCACAAAAGTGGCCAAAATACTGCCCAAAAAAGCCGTGGCCAGGTTATAGATGGCCGGGTTAAAGTAGTTAAGGTAAACAAGGCTAAAAATAAAGCTGGTTAGGAAAAAAGCCAGACTGCCACTTAAAGTTTTCCGGCCTTTTAAATATGGCTTATAAGGAAAGATGCGGCCGAAAATTTCAGCCATTGGATCGGCTAATCCGGCACTTATAGCCGCTAAAGAAGGGATCACTTTACCGGGAAATGGCATTATAATGGTAAAACCAAGAGCAATCCAAAAAGCACCAGTTAGATTCTTTTTTTCGCTTTTTCTAACCAAACCTAATTTTATCCAGTCAAAGTATATTCTTTTTTGAAGTCGGCGATGGCGCCTGACAAGCTCTATAAGCGACATAATGGTCAAAAAAGCAATAGCAATATATAAGCGATCGGGAAAATCAAAAAAGTATATTACGGTCAGAGGAATTAAACCAGTAAAAAATATATGAAAAATCTTTCTTTCAATCCGAAACCCCTTTCTTTCAAAAAAGCGGTTAATTTTTTTGATTATTTTCGGTTTCATGATTACTTTATTAACTCCTTTAAACCACGAGAAAAATTACATCCAACAATCCGGCAATATTTCTGGCAATCCTTAATTTTTTTACGCTCGGTAATCGCATTTTTAAGAATTTTTTTTGGATCCTGTTTTTTAAGATTTCCAATTGATCCGTGTTTAAAACAAAATGTTGTATCACCATTGGGATAAACAACTAAATTTCGTTGACCGGCAAAACAACGATATTTTAAAATATTTTCCGGGTTTAAAT
>CBDUSL010000007.1:0-26863 GCA_965370265.1 uncultured bacterium
AAAAAAAATGAAGCTACCCGTTAACTGGTTAAAAGATTTTGTGAAACTACCGCTAAAGATAGAAAAACTATCGGATATTTTAACGTTCTCCGGAACAGAAGTGGAAAAAATTGAAGTTAAAGGAGATAATCTAAAAAATATTGTAGTTGGTGAAATTATTACCATTGTTAAACATACTAACGCGGATAAGCTGAAGCTGTGCAAGGTGAGAGTTAAAAAAGGAAAAGTACTGAAGATTGTTTGCGGAGCTAATAATGTTAAAGTCGGACAGAAAGTACCAGTCGCTTTACCGGGGGCAGAACTGCCGGACGGAACTAAAATTGAAAAAACTAAAATAAGAGGTCTTGATTCGGAAGGCATGTTAATGGCTGAAGATGAACTGGGTATTGGCGATGACCATGCCGGTATTTACATTCTGGGCGACAAAGCTAAAATTGGACAGAGTATTCGTCTTGCCTTAGGTTTAAGCGAACCAGTTCTTGATTTAGCCTTGACTCCCAACCGGGCCGATTGTTTTTCTGTTTTAGGCATTGCCCGGGAAGTAGCAGCCGTTTCAAAAAGAAAGCTTAATTTTGAACCGGAAAAAATTAAAATAAAAGAAAAAGGCAACGAGATTAATAAGTGGCTCACTATTAAGGTTAATGAAAAAAATCTCTGCCCTAAATATACCGCCAGAATTATTGAAGAGGTGGAAGTAGGCGATTCTCCTGAACAGATAAAAAATAGGTTAAGAGCGGCCGGAATAAGACCGGTTAACAATATTGTTGATGCTACAAATTATGTAATGCTTGAGTTGGGCCAGCCTTTGCATGCTTTTGATTATGATAAATTATCCGGCAAGAAAAAATCAATTATTGTTCGCAAGGCAAAGAAAGATGAGAAATTGAAAACCCTAGACGGCAAAGAAAGAGAACTTGAAACCAATATGCTGGTTATAGCAGATGGCCAAGGGGCAATTGCTCTGGCTGGAGTAATGGGCGGTGAAAAAACCGAAATATGCAAAAAAACAACCAGGGTAATTCTTGAATCGGCTGTTTTTAAACCTCTATCAGTACGGAAGACCGCCCAAAAATTAGCCTTAAGATCAGAAAGCTCCAATCGATTTGAAAAAGGTCTAGATTATAATATGACAGAAATTGCTCTTGATCGAGCGGCCAGCTTAATAGCCAAACTGACAGGCGGAAAGATAGTTAAGGGCAAGTTTAAAACTACCCATGAATTAAAAAATTTGAGACCAACTATTACTCTTTCTCTGGATTTATTAAAAACATATCTTAATACAAAACCGCCAATCAGTCGTCTTAAGCAAATATTTACTTCACTGGGCTTTGAATTTATTGAAGCAAAAGAGGGTAAATTAAAACTAAAAGTTCCTTCCTGGCGTCTGGATGTAAGGACGGAAGAGGATTTAATAGAAGAAGTAGCCCGGCTATACGACTACAATAAACTCAAACCCACTTTTCTCAAAGGCATTTTAAAGCCAGTTGAACTGCCCAAAGAACTTTATTGGCAGAATAAAATTAAAGATTTATTGGTTTCCGCCGATATGATTGAGGTTTATAATTATTCTAATTACAGTGAAAATTTAGCCAAGAATTTTGGTCTTAATCCGGAAAAACATTATCGGGTAACCAACCCCTTGAATCCTGAACAGGAATATTTAAGACAGTCTTTAATTCCCATGATGCTGAAAAATGTGGCCTTGAATTCAGATTATTCAGAAGATTTGGCAATTTTTGAAGTTGGAAATGTATTTCTTTCAGGCCACGATTTACCAAAAGAAGAGAAGATGGTAGCAGGAGTTTTTGCCGGAGAAGAAGCCTACTATGAGGCGAAAGCGGCTCTTGATTTATTGCTTAGTAACGGTTTAAATATGGAACAATTTATTTTTGATATTTCCGAAAACGAAACTCTTCTCAAAGCTGGAGAAAAAACTATTGGCCGCTTGGAAATTATTTCTGAAAAAGTTAAAAAAGAATTCAAAATAAAAAAACAAGTTGCTTATTTTGAGATTGAATTGAAAAAATTAATTCGCCTGGCTCGTGAAAGAGGCTCATTTATAAAACCCAGCAATTATCCGGCCGTACGCCGTGACCTTGCTTTTTTTGTCCCGGATAGGGTAAGGTATATTGAAATAGAAAGAGAAGTTAGAGAGACTAGTCCTCTTATTCAGGAAATAGAGTTATTTGATACTTTTCAAAAAGAAGGCAAGCTTTCTTTGGCGATCAGGATAATTTTTCAAGCCAAAGACAGAACCTTGGAATCAAAAGAAGTTGATAAGTTTATGAATGATATTAATAAAAAACTGGAAAATAAATTTAAAATTAAAATAAGAAAATAAATTAATAATATGCCTAAAAAAACCAAAAAAAAACCAGCCGCAATCTCTTCTAAGAAAAAAACAGTATCCAAGACCGTCAAATCAATAGAAATTTCACCGAAAGATTTTGGTTATACTGCCAAACAGATTACAGTCCTTGAAGGATTGGCCCCGGTAAGAAAAAGACCAGCCATGTATATTGGTTCTACTTCAGAAACAGGACTCCATCATCTTATCTGGGAAGTGATAGATAATTCTATTGATGAAGCGATGGCCGGATTTTGTACCAAGATAGATATTATTCTGATGCCGGGGAATAAAGTAAGAGTAGACGATGATGGTCGTGGTATTCCCGTGGAAAAACATAAAACTACCAAAAAATCAGCCTTAGAAACAGTTATGACCATGCTTCACGCCGGCGGTAAATTCGGTGATTCGGGGTATAAGGTTTCCGGCGGTTTACATGGAGTTGGTGTTTCAGTCGTTAACGCCTTATCGGAATATGTGCGTGCGGAAATAAAACGTGACGGGAAAATCTGGATGCAGGAGTATACAAGAGGCAAGCCCCAGGGAAAAGTAAAGCCTATTGGCAAGACTAAGGAAACAGGCACTTCTATTACTTTTATTCCTGATCCGGAAATATTTCCTATTCGTGAATTTAAGTGGGAGACAATTATAAACCATCTTCGGCAACAGGCCTATTTAACCAAAGGTATTATTATTAATATTTTTGATGAGAGAGAAAAACCTCATAAAAGCTATACTTTTCACTTTGAAGGCGGACTGGCTTCTTACGTCCGATTTCTAAATCATAACAAGGATAAGCGTCAATATCTTCCTTACTATGTTTCTAAAGAGCAGAGTGGAGTTCAGGCAGAAGTAGCTTTTCAGTATACTAATGATATTAAAGAAAATATTTTTACCTTTGCCAATAATATTCACACTATAGAAGGGGGAACTCATTTAGTCGGTTTCCGAACGGCTTTAACCAGAACTCTTAATAGTTATGCCAGGAAGATGGAGTATTTAAAAGAAAAAGATCCAAATCTTACCGGTGATGATACTCGTGAAGGACTTACGGCCGTAGTTAGCGTAAAAGTGCGCCAGCCCCAGTTTGAAGGCCAAACAAAAACCAAATTAGGCAATACTGAAGTTAAATCAGTAGTTGATACAATCGTGACTGAATCACTTCAGATTTTTCTGGAAGAAAATCCAAAAGAAGCGGAGGCGGTAATAGGTAAATGCATCCTTACTTCACAGGCCCGTCAGGCCGCTAAAAATGCCAGGGAAACGGTCTTGAGAAAAGGGGCCTTGGAAGGTTTTACTCTGCCGGGCAAACTGGCGGATTGTTCAAGCCGTGACCCGGAAAGATCTGAAATTTATATTGTTGAGGGTGATTCTGCCGGGGGATCAGCCAAGCAGGGGAGAAACCGTGAATTTCAAGCCATTCTTCCCCTTCGGGGCAAAATATTAAATGTAGAAAAAGCGAGACTGGATAAGATGCTTCAAAATAATGAAATAAAATCTTTAATAATTGCTCTAGGGACTAATATCGGGGAACAATTTGATATTTCTCGTTTACGCTATCATAGAGTAATTATTATGACTGATGCAGACGTGGATGGCGCTCATATCCGGACTCTTCTCTTAACTCTTTTTTACCGTTATTTCCCGGAACTTATTCAAGGGGGGTATCTTTATATTGCTCAGCCCCCTCTCTATCGGGTACAACACGGTAAAGAAATAAAATATGCTTATAATGAGAATGAATTAGAAAAAGTTAAAAGGGAACTTTCCCGCAAAAAAGAACCCATTAAAGCTAAAAATAAAGAGAAGAATATAAAAGAAATTTCCACTAAAGAAGAGGGAGAAGAAACAGAACCAGAGATGAAGGGAATTAATATTCAGCATTATAAGGGTTTGGGTGAGATGAATCCAGGTCAGCTTTGGGAAACTACCATGAATCCGGAAACAAGAATAATGAAAAAAGTAACTGTTGAAGATGCGGCTAAGGCTGACGAAGTATTTTCTACGCTCATGGGGGCGGAAGTCTCTTTTAGAAAACGTTTTATCCATGCTCACGCAAAATCGGTAAAAAACTTAGATATCTAACCATAAATAAATGCCTCAAAAAATCGGCATAGTAAAAAAATTCAGAGACGTTTCGGATCTGTGGGTTTTGCGACTGCCGATGCCTAATATTAATCCTAGTATTATCACCTTGTTGGCTATACCCTTTAGTATAGCCTTTATTTTTTTATGGGAGGACCAAAAAGCATGGGCTATAATTTTGCTTTTTTGCTGTTTATTAAGTGATTGGCTGGATGGAATAATTGCCCGCCATCATCACCGGGCCAGCGAAAAAGGGTGGTTTATTGATGTTATTACCGATAGAATTTCAGAGGGAATAATCTTTTCTATTTTTTTCTGGCCATGGTTTTATCTTTTTATTTTAAATATTCTTCTCAACTTTATTTCTTATTTTATCAAAAAAAATCTTACCATGCCGCTTCGCTTCGCTTTCTTTATCTATATAATAATTCTTTACACCTATAATTATTTTCAATAGATTATGGAAAGTATTATTTTATTCATAATAAAAGTTGCCTGGTATTTTCTCCCCATTGGGATTGCCAACATGATGCCGGTTATATTCCGGAAATGGTTCAATTTTCTGGCTATACCGCTTGACGGCAATAAAAGTTTTATTGGGCAGCCTCTCTTTGGGAGCAACAAAACTCTTCGCGGTCTTTTGGTGGCAATTATGGGCGGGGCTCTTACCTATATCTGGCAGGAAAACGCTTATAATAATTCCGAGTTTTTTCGCTCTATTTCTATAATTGATTATTCTATTCTTCCTATTTGGGTAGGGAGCTTTATGGGACTGGGGGCGATAACCGGCGACTTGGTCAAAAGTTTTTTTAAGCGCAGAGCCCATATTCCTTCGGGGAAATCCTGGTTTCCACGTGACCAGATAGATTTTACCTTGGGGGGTATGATTTTTTCCTTTATTTTTTTCATTCCCAGCGTCCCTGTTTTTTTAGGGGTAATATTATTAGGAGCAATTTTGCATATTGCGGTCAACACTATTGGCAAAACTCTGGGAATTAGAAAGTCAGCTTGGTAGACTAGTCCTCGTAATAAATTGAATAAAAGCGTTATCATAATTTATTATGGAGCTTGCCAAATATTTAAATAGCTGATATACTATTTATAGAATAAAAAACCCCGAAAAACGGGGTTTTAAAGACCAAAAAATATGATTAACAAATTAGTCAGTTATATCAAAGAATCAAAAGAAGAATTGAAAAAAGTGACCTGGCCGACCCGTAAGGAAACTATTAAGCATACCCTTATTGTGGTCGGAGTTTGCGTAGCCGTGGCCGCTTTTTTGGGCTTGGCCGATTACTTTTTGAATCTTGGACTGACCAAAATTATTAGTTAGACAATATATGCCTAAACAAACATTACAACAGGGAAAACGATGGTATGTCCTGCATACCTATTCCGGCTACGAAGAAAATGTTTCTCGTAATTTGAAGCAGAGAATCGAGTCGATGGATATGGAAGACAAAATCTTTAGTATCCTTATTCCCACAGAAAAAAAGATTAAGATAAAAAACGGCAAACGCCGGACAGTGACCGAGAAAATTTTCCCCGGCTATGTTCTGGTAGAAATGATTGTGACAGACGATTCATGGTATGTAGTCAGGAATACTCCTAACGTAACCGGTTTTGTCGGTTCAGGTACCACCCCAACGCCAATTTCTGAAAAAGAAGTTAAGGAACTTCAAAGAAGAATGGGCGTGGAAGAGCCCAAGTACAAAATTGATGTTAGTGTCGGCACACCGGTCAAGATTGTCGATGGTCCGTTCAAGGAATTTGAAGGCAAGGTTTCCGAGATTGATGAAGCCCGCGGTAAGATTAAAGTTCTTGTTTCCATGTTTGGCCGGGAAACCCCGGTGGAACTGGACTTTTTACAGGTTAAGAAAATATAATTGTATGGCAAAAAAAGTTAAAACAGTTATTAAACTACAAATCCAAGCCGGCAAAGCCAATCCGGCTCCGCCTATTGGCCCGGCTTTAGGCCAGCATGGTTTAAATATCCAGGATTTTTGCACTCAGTTTAATAGTCAGACCAAGGACAAGGGTGGAGATATTATTCCGGCGGAAATTACGGTTTATGAGGACAGAAGTTTTACTTTTGTTTTAAAAACTCCTCCCGCCGCTGCCTTACTTCTGAAAGCTTCCGGTCTTAAAAAGGGTTCAGGTGACCAGCTGAAAAATAAGGTAGGCAAGGTGACCAAAAAACAGATTGAAGAGATTGCCAATATAAAAATGGTAGATTTAAACGCTAAGGATTTAGAGGGGGCGATGAAAATAATTGAAGGAACGGCCCGGAATATGGGTATTGAGGTTATTAATTAATTAGCTTCAATATTATTATGGATATAGAGGAAAAATCAAGCAAAGGAAGAATGGTAAGAAATATATATTTTTATATTGCTTCTGCGATTACATTGGGAATTACTGTCGGAGCATTGATTTTTTTAATATCACTCGGTCTTAAATTTTCTCTTTTAAAAAATGCCGAACCGCCATTATATGAACTTGGCTCGCCTGCTCATTTATATTTAGAAAGCCAGAGAGAAATTGGTGTTATTGATATTTCAGAAGAACAAACGGTTTTAGAATGTGAAGAAGAATGCGAGTTAACGGCAACTCAAATAAAAGCAATTGAAAACTGGGAAAATAACTACAGTGATTATAGGGAAGCAATAAAAGATCCGAATTCAATAAAAATGATTAGTCTTGTTTCCGCACTTTCATTTTTAATAATAGCTTTACCTTTTTTCATAATTCATTTTCGAGTGACCCAAAAGGATTATAAAAATGGGGAAAGAACAATCATGCGTCCGATTTATTTCTATTTTGTTTCACTCGCATCTTTGCTCATGATAGTAATCGCCGGCGGAACATTGATAAATTTAGGCCTGAAATCCTTGCTTATTACCGAAACAAGAACAGAAAACACATATCCATATGTAAAAAGCATTGAACCCGGTAACTGGGATGAAACAGCGTCAATACAAAGTTTAATTGATTGCCAGGAAGAGTGTGGAATTAATGAAGAAACTGTTGCCTTGGCTAATGAATGGATTGAAGATTATGAAGAATGGGAAGTTGTTTATGAAAAAGGGTATAACAGCAATCAAAGACAAGCGGCTTCTTCTATTCCGTATTTACTATTAGGTATTCCGTTGTTTTGGTATCATTTTCGAAGAGTAAAAAAAGAATCAAAGAAACATATTAATTAATTGTGGGACTCCGGTTCGAAGAACCAGGGGCTTGTACCACGAAAGTAAAAACAATGAAGAAAAGAGGAAAAAAATATCAAGAAGCTTTAAAGCAGATTGATAAAAGTAAAGTTTATTCACTGGGAGAGGGGATTGAATTGGTAAAAAAGATTTCCGGGACCAAGTTTAATTCAGCGGTGGAAGTGCATATTAACTTAGGAATTGACCCTAAACTAAATCAGGTCGTAAGAGGAACGGCGGTCTTGCCTCATGGTACAGGTAAAAAAATTAAGATCGCTGTTTTTGCTAATCCGGCTAAACAAAAAGAAGCCAAAGCGGCCGGAGCGGATATTGTCGGCGGTGAAGAGATGATTAAAGAAATAAAGCAAGGTAAAAAGGTTGATTTTGACGTGGCTGTGGCTTCCCCTGACATGATGAAAGTTCTGGGACCGATCGCCAAAATATTGGGCCAAAAAGGCCTTATGCCAAATCCTAAAAATGAAACAATTAATCCTGACCCGGCTAAAGTGGTAAAAAGCCTCAAAAAAGGTAAAATTACTTTTAAATCAGATGATTTAGGCAAGCTCCATCAAATTATTGGCCGGGTTTCTTTTGAAGATAATAAATTAACGGAAAATTTCCACGCTTTGATGGAAGAGATAAGAAAAGCAAAACCCAAAGATACCAAAGGTAATTATATTAGTGGTATTACTCTTTGCAGTTCAATGGGTCCTGGAATAAAAATATCAGCATAATAAAAAAAACTATGGCCGAAAAAATTAAACATCGTGAAGATTATTTATCATGGGACGAATGCTTAATGCAAATTGCCCACGTTATTGCCCAAAGGTCAAAAGATCCAAACACCCAAGCAGGGGCGGTTATTGTTGATGGGAATAATGTGGTAATTGGTTTGGGTTATAACGGCTTTCCTCGTGGCGTGGATAATGAAAATTTTCCCTGGGGCCGGGAAGGAAAACTTTCCGAAACTAAATACGCCTATGTTTGTCATGCCGAAGAAAATGCTATTTACAATGCCAATGCCAAAACTAAGGGTTGTACCATGTATTGCACTCTTTTTCCCTGTAATGAATGCTCAAAAACCATTATTCAGAGCGGAATTAAGCAAGTAGTTTATGAAGGTGACAAGTATCATGATGATGATATATGGGTAGCCTCGAGAAAACTCTTAGACTCTGCCGGTATTAAATATCGTCAATACAAATCCAAGAATTATAAAGAATAATATGTTTGTAGGATTAACGGGGACATTAGGCTCTGGAAAAGATACAGTGGCTGAATATCTCAAGAAAAAGGGTTTTTCTTATTATTCTCTTTCAGATATTTTACGTGATGAATGTGAAAAAAGGGGATTAGAAAAAAATCGTGATAATTTAATTAAAATAGGTAATGAATTAAGAAAAGAATTCGGGCCTGATATTTTGGCAAAAAAAATACTGGAGAAAATTGAAAAAAACAAAGTAAAAAAAGCGATTATTGTTAGTATTCGTAACCCTAAAGAAGCCGAGGCCCTGAAAGAAAAAAAAGGATTTTTTATGCTGAATATTGATGCCCCGATTGAAATTCGTTTTCAGAGGATAAAAAAGAGGGGCGGTGACAGAGACAAGGTGTCTTTTGAAAAATTTAGAGAACAAGAAAATTTCGAAATGTCCAGTAATGACCCAAACTCACAGCAATTAAAAGCTGTAGCCCAAATGACTGACTATGATATTAATAACTCCGGTAGCCTGAAAGATTTATATGGTAAAGTAGATGAAATTGTAAATAGCAAATAAATGAAAATAAAGATTAAAAAAATAAGAGAAAATATTAAACTTCCGGACTATGCTTATGAGCATGATGCGGCTTTGGATCTTTATTCACCGGAAGATATGGTTTTAAAACCCGGTCAGCGCCATGGTTTTTTAATGGGTTTTGCCACTGAAATTCCCGAAGGCTATGTTGCTCTTATCTGGGATAAAAGCTCATTCGGAGCCAAGGGGATAAAAACATTAGGCGGGGTAGTTGACTCGGGTTATCGGGGAGAATGGAAAATAATTCTCCAGAATACATCGAATGAAGATTTTGCCATAAAAAAAGGGGAAAAGATTACTCAAGCCTTGATTCAAAAAGTTGAAAGAGCTAAAATAGAAGAAGTAAATGAACTATCAAAGAGCGAAAGAGGTGAGGGCGCTTTTGGTAGTTCAGGAAAATAGTATGAGTATATGAGTAAAAAAAGAAGAGTATATATATTAAGAGATTTACCACCGGAAGTAAAAGCGGTGACTTTTGCCAAGTGTTCGCGTTCAGAAAAGAATTTTGACGAAATTGCCGAGGAATTAACAGAGGAAAAATCAGCGGAATTTCATGAAAAGTGGGTGGTTGGCTACGGCCACTCTTCTGTGGCAGAACATGCTATTCTTAATATCGCGGTCGAAAATATTTCCCGTCTGGCTTGTGAAGTTTTGGAGAATAACCGTCTTGCTTCCTACACAGAAAAATCATCCCGTTATCAGATTTTTCATGAGGATGATTTTTATTTTCCGCAAAAAATAGAAGACTCAGAGCTGAAACAGTTTTATAGCCAGGAAATGAAGTTTCTGGTTAAAAACTACCTTGATTTTTACGAAAAGATTTTAAATTATTTAAAGACCAAAGAAACAAAAAAGGAAGACGAAGAAGAGGCTAAATTTGAAGCCCGTCTGCGGCCAATTGCTCTTGATACAGCTCGGTTTATCATGCCCGTGGCTATGTCTGCCAATGTGGGGGTAACCATGAATGCCCGCTGTTTAGAGTATGCCATTACTAAAATGTTATCCCATCCTTTGGGCGAAGTGCAGGACTTAGGAAAAGATATAAAAAAGGTGAGTCAAAGTGCCCTGCCCACTTTAGTAAAATACGCCCAGCCAAATATTTATCTTATGGAAACTGAAAAAGCATTAAAAAAGATAGCCAACAAGGATATTAAAGAAAAAAGCCGGGACCAGACAAATGTTATTCTGGTAGATTACCGGGTTAATGCAGAAGGCACTTTAGCCGCTGACTTACTCTACCGTTTTTCCCATCTTTCTTTTCTGGAAGTGAAAGACAAAGTTAGAAATATGACTGATGATGAGAGAAGAGAAGTGATTAACGAAACCCTGAAACGCCTGGGTAATCACGATGTTCCTTTGCGAGAGCTTGAGCATATTTATTACTCTTTTGACTGCTTGATGGATGAAGGGGCTTATTATGAATTTAAACGCCATCGGATGTGCACCCAAACTGTTCAGGATTTAACCATAGAAAATGGCTATGCTGTACCGCCCTTGGTAGAAAAGAATAATGAACTGAAAAGAATATTTACCGAATCAATCGAAAAATCAGAAAATGCTTTCAAAAAAGTTGCTGAAAAATTTCCTCATGAAGCCAAATATTTTGTTCTAAATGCCCACAAAAGAAGAGTGCTTATCACTCTCAACTTAAGGGCGCTTTATCATTTTATTAAACTGAGAAGCGCTCCTAATGCCCATTTTACTATTCAAGAGATTTCCAATAGAATGTATGAGTTAGCCAAGGAAAAACATCCTTTTCTGCTTAAATTTCTTAAACTTAAAAAATAAAAATATTTAGATAAGAGTCAAGTTTTTAAGCTTGACTTTTTTTATTAATATTGTAGTTTTAAAGTAGTGGCTCTTTAAATAAGGTACCAAAAGTCAAAACCCCACCGTGAAAGGAGGAGGAAATGTCTGGATTAGAACAACTAGGTGAAAAAAGTGTGGAGATTTATCTCCAAGAGATCAACAAAACCGCCCTTCTCACACGGGAAGAAGAAAGGGACCTGGCTAAAAGAATTAGGGAAGGAGATGAAGAAGCTCTTCATGGACTGGTCAAAGCCAATCTCCGCTTTGTTGTTACTGTTGCCAAGCAGTATGTGAACCAAGGACTTCTTCTGGCTGATCTCATCAGCGAGGGAAACCATGGACTAATCAAGGCGGCTAGCCGCTTTGATGAAAAACGCGGTTTTAAGTTTATTTCCTACGCTGTCTGGTGGATCCGTCAGGCGATGCTTCAGGCCCTGGCCGAACAGTCTCGTATTGTCCGCTTGCCTCTTAACCGGGCTGGCGTACTTTATAAGATTGGGAAAATCTCCCGCCAGCTAGACCAGGAACTGGGCCGTAACCCAGAAGTGGAAGAGATTGCTGAAAGACTGAACCTTCCAGAAGAGGAAATCAGGGAAACGATGAAAATCGCCAACACTCATCTTTCTTTGGATGACCCCAACGTAAACCAGGAAGGTGACGAGAACTGTTTAGCAGATTATTTGGCTGACGAAACGGTTTCATCTCCGGATGAAGATGCTTATGCAACTTCCCTGAGCGAAGATGCGAAGAAAGCAATATCAACTTTGACTGACCGTGAACAGTTGGTCATCAACTTGTACTTCGGCTTGGAAAATCAAGAAGCCTTGACTCTGAATGAAATCGGTCAGAAACTAAGTCTCACCCGTGAGCGCATTCGCCAGATCAAGGAGAAAGCTATTCGCCGCCTCAAGCACGAAAGCCGTGCAAAATACCTGAAAGGGTATGTCGAAGATTAACCTAACTGGTACCAACCACAACGCCCCGTCTTAAAAAACGGGGCTTTTTTATTGCCTTAATTTGTGATAATATTAACTCATGAAAAAGAAAAAAGGCAAATTAATTGTTATTGACGGACTTGATGGTTCCGGCAAGGCCACCCAAACAAAGCTTTTAATAAAGCGATTAAAAAAAGAGGGCCGTAAAGTGGAGATGGCTGATTTCCCCCAATATTATAAAAGTTTTTTTGGAAAAATGTCCGGCCGGTATTTAGCGGGTGAGTTTGGAACAGCCAAGCAGGTAAATCCTTATCTCGCTTCTATTTTGTATGCAGTTGATCGCTGGGAAGCCAAGGAAAAAATAAATAAGTGGCTTATCGAGGGAAAAGTTGTCGTATCGAACCGGTATGTTTCCGCTAACCAAATCCATCAAACAGGCAAAATAAAAGGAAGAAAAGAAAAAGAAAAATTTTTGAAATGGCTTGAAGAAATGGAGTATAAAGTTTTTGGCATTCAGAAACCAAATCTAATTTTGTTTTTAAACGTGCCCTATAAAGTTGGCCAAAGACTGGTGATTAAAAAGGGGACAAGAAAATATATCGGCGGAGTAAAACATGATATCCATGAAGGTTCAAAAAGCCATTTAACAGCCGCTCAAAAACAGGTCTTTGAACTGGCGGATAAGTTTGCCCACTGGAAAAAGATTGATTGTGTTGAGGGCAAAAAACTTTGCTCACGTCAGAAGATTGCCGATAAAATTTGGAAAATAGTAAGCAAAAAAATATGAAATACGAAGCGATTATCGGTTTAGAAATACATGTTCAGCTTAGAACTAAATCTAAGATGTTTTGTTCATGTGATAACACAGGGGAGTATCAATTGCCGAACACTACTATCTGCCCGGTCTGTACCGGTCAGCCAGGCACCCTGCCCGTTATAAACCAAAAGGCAGTGAAATATTCGGTTATGTCAGCCATGGCTTTGAATTGCGAAATATCCCCTAAAAGTCATTTTGATCGCAAAAGCTATTTTTACCCGGACTTGCCTAAAGGGTATCAGATTTCCCAGTATTCTGAACCAATTGGTAAAAACGGTTATCTGGAAGTGGAGGTAGGTGAAGGAATAAGAAAAATAAAAATTGAAAGACTGCATTTAGAAGAGGACACAGGTAAGTTAATTCATGAAAAAAATAAAACCCTGGTTGATTTTAACCGGGCCGGCACCCCTCTTATGGAAATAGTGACAGAGCCGGATATTAAGTCACCGGAAGAAGCCAGAATTTTCCTTCAGCAGTTAAAATTAATTATAAGGTATCTGGGGGTGTCTGATGCGGATATGGAAAAAGGCCATCTTCGCTGCGATGCCAATATTTCACTGCGCTTTGAGGGGGATGATAAACTTTATCCCAAAACCGAAATTAAAAATCTTAACTCTTTTAAATCAGTAGAAAAATCCCTTCAATATGAAATAGAACGCCAGACTAAGCTTTGGGATAATAAAAAAGCGCCGAAGAAGCAATCTACTCGCGGTTGGGATGATAAGAAGCAGTTAACCATAGAACAAAGAGTTAAGGAAGAAATTAGTGATTATCGGTATTTTCCTGAGCCTGATCTTCCTCCTTTGGAATTTAGCAAGGAGTATTTGGAAAAAATCCGGAATGATATACCCGAATTACCTGAACAAAAAAGGGAAAGATTTGCCAAAGTTTTTCAATTTGATAAAAAAGATTTAGCTATAATAATTAATGATATTGAATTAGCTGCCTACACAGAAGCGGTTATCACAGAATTTAAGAGCTGGCTTGAAGCTGAAGAAGGGACAGAAAAAGGTTTATATTCGTGGGAACAGGGAAAAAAAGAATTCAGCAAGCTGGTTGCTAACTGGTTAATAAACAGGCTATTGGGTTTAATGCATAAAAATCATGTTTTACTAAAAGATTTAAAAATTAACCCGGAAAATTTCGCTGAATTTATAAAAATAGTTTACAACAAAAGAGTAAACAAACACGGAGCAGTAGAAGTTTTGAAAGAAATGTTTGAAACGGGCGGAGACCCTTCCAATATAATTGAAGAAAGAAATCTTGGCACGATTAAAGATGAAGATAAATTAGGAAAAATTATCGACGAGGTAATCAAGAAAAATAATAAAGTAGTTCAAGAGTATTTAGAAGGCAAAGAACCAGCCCTAAAGTTTCTTCTTGGCCAAGTAATGCAGAAAACAAAAGGCCAGGCTGATCATAAAGTGGTAATCCAAATTCTCATTCATAAGCTTAAATAAGCTTGTGGAAAACTTAAAACTTGACAGAAAATAATCATAGGAGTAAACTGCTTTTAGAATGAGATTTTTTTTAAGCCGAAAACTTAAATTATCGAAAGGAAGGACAAATGGGGGTAGGACTCCCATTTTTTAAAATTTAGCCTAGAGAGGGCTATTTTTTTTAAATTCGTTCTTTGAAAAGTGAAAAATAGGAAATAGGAGTTCTGGCTTTTGAAAGGAACAGAAAGATGAAAAGTTTTTTAGGCAAGCTTGAGTATATACGTGAGGAAGTAGAAGCCTTAATTGAAGGGGCGTCCGCAATGATTCCAATGGCCATTAATTCTTATAAAGAAGAACATGGCGGCCTTTTTCCACCAGTTGTGTCCACCTTGAAAAATAATCCGCTTTTTCAGGACATACCTAATATAGAGGCGATTACTGGCAAAGTTCTCATTCAGTCAACAGAAGCGACTACAAGGACTGGGGGTTCTTTTGCCGAGGCGGCCAGGTATCTTGGCCTTTGGGTGTCAGAAAAAACGTTGAACAGTGGTTCACGCGGGGCAAAGGGTGAAAGTCCTCTGGATGATGCTGAACAGCATGCTCTTCAGGGAATGAATCTGTACATCCTTAGATCCTCTATTGAAGGAGAGCCGCGTTTTATTGCGGAAAAGCTTGACGAGATGGGCTATCAGATTTCAGTAATCAACGCCGGTGATGGGAGTCACTTTCATCCAAGCCAGGCCCTGCTTGATCTTTTAACCATATGGGTTTATCGGGGTTCGTTTGATAATCTGACTATTGGTTTCGCTGGCGATCTCAAAGAAGGAAGGACAGTCCATTCGGATGTCAGGCTTATTAAACCATTTAACCCCAAGGTTGTATTGGTGCCTTTTGGTGGACTGGGATTAACAGAGCTTTACCGTGATGGTCTGGATATAATTGCCGAAGGCGAAGGGGATCTTTCTCTTCTCCAGCAGTGTGATGTGATTTACTTTACTCGGGTACAGCGGGAAAGAATTGCCCAGCAACTTGATTTTGAGGCCATTGAAAGATCTTATGTGGTCGACCGTCATTTTCTTGAAGGTTGTAAACCTGATGTTCTGATTATGCATCCTGGCCCTCGTATTACCGAGATCAGTGATGAAATCCGGCGTGACCCAAGAGTAATAATCTCCTCGCAGGCCTGGTTCGGCATTCCTTCAAGGATTTTCCTGGTTCATCAGGGAATTAGTAACTATCAGCCAGTTGAGATTTTTTCTGAAGGTGAAGTTGACTTCGATCAGGAAGAAATGGTTGCTAGTCAGGCGCCGAAAAGAGCCAAGTATTACAATCCCGTGGAAAAAGGGATGGTCCTTGACCATTTGCCGCCAAACTCCGGCGAAAAAATCGTCAATCTTCTGCGGCGGATGGATGAATTCGACAGCAAACAGAACGTGACCGTATCGCATAATGTACCGACTTCAAAAACCGAGAACAAAATTAAGGATGTAATCCTGCTTCGGGGAGGATTTATTTCTGATCGGGCCGCCGCTGTGGTAACCATGATGGCGCCTAAAGCAACCATCAATGTTATTGGGAGTGATGGATTGCTCAAAAAAAGGCATTATAAGGTGCCGACAACTATTCGGGGACTAGGGCGTTGCCTAAATCCAAAGTGTATCACTAACCATGATGGTGAATGCGAAAAACGTTTTATTATCCAGGATGGACAGGCAAGCTGTTATTGGTGTGATCGGTCCTTTGGCCTCAAAGATATTCTTAACTAGTTGTTAGGAGGGAAATTATGTCTGTATCTTTGAAAAAATGGCCGGAAGACCGAAAAAAGCTCAGAGATTTTTTAAAAGGAATAAAAGAGGAGAAAGGATGTCCTTTAAAAAATCTTACTGATTTGAGCTTATGTTGCCCTCTTGAAAGTACAGCCCCTGGTTGTGACAAATCTTGGTGGGAATGCACCTTTATTAAACCTTATCTTCCAAGAAGGAAGTAACTTTGTATGGGCGTTTCGGTAAAACGAACGCCCTTTTTTATTACGGTAGAAAGGGAATAATTAAACGCGCGGGCCTAGGGGCCCGCGCTGATAATGTCATAAAAATTTTCTTATTAAATCCTCAGCTTGCTTTAGGCTTTTAATCCAGTGGATTGATTTATCTTTTCTGAACCAAGTCATCTGGCGGCGGACAAAATCATGAATAGCAAATTTTAATTGCTCTGCCATATCTTCTTTTTTAAGTTCGTTTCTTAAATATTTGGAAATGTAGCGATATTCAAGGCCAAAAGAATCAAGGCGTTTCCAGGTTAGGCCCTGTTTTTTTAGTTTTTTAACTTCATTAATCATCCCCTTTTTAAATCTCAAATCAACCCTTTTATCTATAAGCTGATAAAGTTTTTCCCGAGGCAAGGAAATTCCTATTTTCAAAGTTTTAAATTTAGGAATTTCTTCTTTTATTTTCTTATTTTTACTTTTAGTGATTTCAATCGCTCTTATTAACCGGCGGGGATTATTTTTATCAATAGTTTTGGCGGTTTTGGGATTAATTTTTTTGAGTTTATTAAATAACTGGTCAGTAGAAAATTTGCTTAATTTTTTTCGCAGCTCTTTATCCGGGGGAATGTTAAAAGTTTCTTTGGGTGAGATAATGCTTTCAATATAAAAAGGGCTGCCGCCAACCACAAAAATATTTTTTTTGTTATGGTATTTATTAATTACTTCTAAGCTTTCTTTTCTAAATAAGGCGGCTGAATAATAATTTTTTGGGGAAACTATATCAATCAGGAAGTGGGGGACACCCTTCATCTCTTTTTTTGTTATTTTAGCTGTGCCAATATTCATTTCTTTATAAACTTGTCTGGAGTCCGCAGAAATTATAAGGCCATTAAATTTTTGGGCCATTTGGACACCCAAAGAGGATTTACCTGAGGCTGTCGGTCCCAAGATTATTATTAATTTGTTGATTGACTTATTCATTAATATTTGTTAAATTATGATATCAGTATTCTCTTGTTCTTTTATAAAGGAGGTGAGAAATGAAGGATTTTATCTTTTTGGTGTTTCTTATTTTTAGCCGGCCTGGCTCTGCTTTGGTTGAATTGATGAATAGAGGTTTACCTCTTTGGCTTACTGCTCTTCTCGTTTTTTTGGGGGCTAGCCTGCCCATGCTTATTTTTTACTGGCTGACAGGCCTTAGCTTTCTAAAGAAGAGAATGTATTATCCCGGTAAGTTGATTATGAAGACCCAGCAGCTTCTTAAGAGAAAAAGATTTACCGAGAATATTCTTCTCAGTTTTCTCTCTTATCGCGTTTACTTAAAGTCTCGCAAGCAAAAAGCGGTGAGGAAAATTATTTATCTTATCGATAAATATGGAGGATACCTAGTTGTCTTTTTCGCCTCATTTTTCGCTCTTCCCATGATGAGAGTAGCAGCCGTAATTACTACGCGAGCTATTAGCCTTAAAGGGGGTATGTACATAATTGTTGGGGCGGCCGCTCTAAGATGCTGGATTGATACCTGGATATACTATCGTTTGGGAGAAACATTAATTCCCTTTCATGTCCTTCAATTCAAAACCATTCTCCTGATAAATTTAATTATTATTGTTTCTGGTTTTTTTGGCGGCTGGCTTAGGCACGCCATTAGGGACAGGCACTTTTTTCAGGGTCGCTTTGAATAAAGCCCGTTTTTATAAAAAGATGGGCTTATTTTATTTCCCCTAGTAATTTCCAAGGTTCAGCTTGCTTAATTTTTATTTTGATAAATTGGCCGGTGTGATCTTGGTTATCTTCAAATTTTACTACTTTCCGGGTTTTTGTTCTACCGTAAAAATATTGACCCTTTTTTCCATCAACTAAAACTTCCTGGACTGTGCCAATTAATTTTTGATTATTTTTATAAACGCTTTCTCTTATTATTTCCGTCAATTCTTCTTCCCGCCTGACTTTTTCTTTTTTAGGAACATTATCTTCTAATTTAGACGCAACTGTGCCGGGTCGCTGGGAATATTGGGCTAGATAGGCCATATCATATTGGCAGGTTTTTGCGACAGCTAGGCTATTATTAAACTGTTTTTTTGTTTCCTCGGGAAATCCGACAATAATATCGGTGGTGATTGCCACGCCGGGAATTTCTTTTTTAATAAATTTAACCAGTTTTATATAATTTTCAATCGTATAATGCCGGTTCATTTTTTTAATTATTTGGTTATCTCCTGACTGCAAAGGAAGATGGATGTAAGGGCATACTTTTTTCAGGTTAGAAACTGTTTTTACTAAATCATAAGTCATGTCTTTAGGATGGTTGGAAATAAAATGAACCCAAAATTTCCCCGGAATATTATCCACTGCTTTTAAAAGATTTATAAATGGTTTGTTGTCTTTATCAAGTTGGCTCTTTGTATGCCCGTATGAATTAACGTTTTGTCCTAAAAGAACAATTTCTTTAAAACCTTTTTTTATATATGTTTTTATTTCATTAATAATTTCTTTTTGGAGGCGTGATCTTTCCCGGCCCCGGGTATAGGGAACGGCGCAGTAAGTACAGTAGTTATCACAGCCGGTCATTATAGGGATGTTAGCGACAAAGGAAGAAAAGGGAGAAGGGGGGAGACAAAGGTAATCAGAAGGAAACTTATCAGACCGCTTAACGGGTAAATAAGGCTTTAAAAGGGCTGGTAGTTTATTAAGTTCTTCAATATGAAAAATTAGATCAAATCTATCCTTTAATTTATTTTTATCATGTTCTAAAACACAGCCAGTGAGAATAGTTATTAAATTTCTTTTTTTCTTTTCCTTTTGCCACTTATTAATTTTTCCGAAAATCCTGTCTACGGCTTTTTGACGGACAGAACAGGCCAAAATAATGATTATATCAGCTTCTTTTTCGGAATTACATCTAGTAAGGCCCAGAGAATCCAAAACAGAAGAGATTCTTTCGGCATCTGCTGTATTCATCTGACAGCCTAAAATTAAGAAAAAGTATTTCATATGCCCTGAATTTTAGCGGGCAATGGACAAATAGTCAATTTCTGCTAAAATAATATATATGTTAATTCCATCTCATATTGTCGCCACCGAATTATTAGCGCGCGCTTTAAACTTAAATGGGACTAACTATTTGTTAGCCCATCTTTTTGGTTGGGGAATTGATTTTGACCACGTGGTTACCCAGTTTAAATATTTTGTGGAAGAACTAAAAGCGTCCTATAAAAGATGGAAAAAAAGACATATTATAAAAAAGTTTTTACCTCATCGATTGATAATTTTCTTAGATCGTTTTAATAAAGAAAGATCAGCCATTTCAGAACCCAGATCGTGGATTCAAGATCCGGTTGGAATTTTGTTTATTCTAATTCTTTCTATTGTTATTAATAATTACATACCTATAGTATTTTTATTCGTTCATTTTCTGATGGATTTAATTATGAGTGGACACAAATATCCCTTAGCCCCTTTTAGCAATAAACTAAAATTTAAAGGCTGGCTGCCAATGTGTACTCGTGTGGAGTATATTATTGGCGGTGTTTTTTCATTTTTCTTGATAATCTGGCGGATGATAACGGGATTTTAATTTTAATTTATTTTTTTAATACTAAAAAAGCAAGTCTCAAAAGACCTGCTTTTCTCTTACATATTGTAAAGAATTATTTTTTCTTTTCTATTTTTTCTTTAACTTCGTTAATAAATTGTTTCTTGGCAATATTTCTTACTTTTTCGGAACCTCTGTCTCTTACAGCCAAAGAAGAAGCTTTCATTTCCTTGTCACCAATAACTAACATATAGGGCACTTTTTGTTTGACCGCGTTTCTTATTTTATATCCTACAGTTTCATTAGCGCTGTCAACTTTAACTCTGATTCCTTCCACCCTGAATTCATTGGCTAATTTTTCGGAAAAAGAGATGTGCCCGGAGCCAACTGAAATAATCTGGACCTGAACAGGGGAAAGCCAGACAGGAAAAGCACCGGCGTAGTGTTCTGTTAAGATGCCAAAGAATCTTTCGAATGATCCGAATATAGCCCGGTGAATCAGAGCGACTGTTTTTTCTTTTCCGTCTTTGTCGGTATAAATTAAATTAAATCTCTTGGGAATTTGAAAGTCAAGCTGGATAGTGGCCATTTGCCAGGTTCTTCCCAAAACATCATCAATATGAATGTCTATTTTAGGCCCGTAAAAAGCGCCGTCTTTTTTTGATAAATCATAATCAATTTTATTCTTTTTCAGAGCTTCTTCCAAGTCTTTCTCTGCTTTATCCCAATCTTTTGCCTGGCCCATAAATTTTTCCGGACGGGTAGCCAAAACGAATTTTGGCTTAAAATCAAATATTTTGTAAAAGTTTTTTACTAATTCAAGGAGAGTCGTAATTTCCGAATATATCTGATCAGGCCGGCAATAAATATGGGCGTCATCCATAGTAATCTGCCGGACACGGAATAATCCTCCCAGCGCGCCTTTAAGCTCATTGCGGTGAAGGCGGCCTATCTCTGAATAGCGTAAAGGAAGGTCCCGATAAGAATGTTTTTTTAGATTATATATATAGGTGGAATCCGGGCAATTCATCGGTTTTAAGGAGTAGATCTCCTTGTCAATTTTAAAACTAAACATACTATCTTTATAATGTTCCCAATGTCCTGACTTTTCCCAAAGCGATTTATGGTTCAAGATAGGGGTGGAAGTTTCTTCGTAGCCTGCTTCGTCATGTATTTTCCGCCAAAGTTTTTCCAGCTCTCGGAAAATAATCATTCCCTTGGGAAGCCAAAAAGGAGCACCTGGAGAAACTTCATGAAAGGCAAAAAGCTCAAGTTCCTTGCCTATTTTTCGGTGGTCTCTTTTTTCCGCTTCTTCCTTGTTTTTAAGGTACTCATTAAGTTCTTTTTTATTATTAAAAGCCACCCCGTAAATTCTCTGGAGCATCTTATTTTTTTCATCACCTCGCCAATAAGCGCCGGCCACTTTGATAAGTTTAAAAGCATCTTGTTTGAGTTCTTTGGTTGATTTTATATGAGGGCCGGAACAGAGGTCGGTAAATTTACCGCTTTTATAGAAACTTATTTTCTCTCCCTTACTTTTAATTTCATCTATTAACTCCTTTTTATAAATCTGATCAGAAACCATTTTTTTTGCTTCGTCATATGAAACTTCGATTTTTTCAAAAAAAACATTTTGGCTGATTATTTTTTTCATTCTCTTTTCAATTTTTGGCAAGTCTTCCGGCTTAAAAGCACGGTTAATTTCAAAGTCATAGTAAAATCCGTCTTCAATAACCGGCCCAATAGCAAATTTTGCTTCAGGAAAAAGCTCTTTAACGGCCGAGGCCATTATGTGGCTTAGAGAATGTCTTATTATTTCTATATTGTTCATATTTTTGTTTATTAATTTATTATATAAAAATCCCAAAGTAATTATCCTTGGGACCCTTTAATATGATTAGGGCGGTTCCACCCAAATTCCCTTCAACTCTGTCCATCGACACTTCGGCTAGACTCAGTGCAGGTAAGCTCGGGACTTCGCATCAGGGCTCTTAATTTAGTTTACCTTTTTGTTTAGCGCTTTTTTGCGACCCCTCGACGCGGCTCGGGATGAATAGTTGGTGGCTATTCCAATTACATTAAAGGTATTTTTACTATAAAACAATCAGTGATTTAGGTCAAATCATTCTGAAGCAGTGAATTTAATTTCAATATGATCTTGCAGAGCCGGGGATTTGAAAACCCAAAATGGAGAAAATTTTACCTCCACATTTTCAATTCCATCAAAATCAAGAAAATAAGCGGTAATCTGCTGGCGGTCTTTGTTGGTTAAGTTGTTTCTATTAAAAATAGGACTTGATAATTTAATAAGAGATTCTCCTTTGACAACCACCTCAAAATTGGCCGTTTTTTCTAAAAGATTAAAAGTTTCAAAAGTATAACTAAGTGCAAAATTATCCAAGGAAATACTAAGGCCAGAATCCAAATCTTCTTCAATCTTATTTTTAGTAACGATTTGCAAATCTTCTTCAGAAAAAGCGACCGCAATCAATTTTAGTTTTAAAGATAATGTTAATAATTCCGCCTCACTGCCGACTGGTGGTTCAACTTTTTTTTCTAAAACCTCGTACTCTATTCGGTCAATACTTATAGAATAATTTTCATTTACCGCTCTAACTTCACTAGTCAGATCTAGAACTAATTTTTGCTTCATCTGGTCTATTAGTTGGTTTTGGTGCTCCAAAACTGTTTCTTGAGTAATTTGGTTTGCCAGTCTAATGCCGCCGGACATTGCTTCTTTACTTTCGGCCCAGACTAATCCCTGCATTTGAGAAGAAAGTCCGGGAATAGTAAATTTACTCGGCTCAATATCACCTTCAGCTCCCTCTTGGTCGGCATAGACTTTTGCTTCAACTGAACTTTTGGCTGGGACATCAATTCTTTCTTTGATCCGGAAAAGGACCCCTCCTTCCGAAAGCAGTCTCGTGGTGGCGGCTAAAGGCTGAACCTGAGACCAATCATTATAGATAATTACTTTTCCTTCGGCCTGGCCGGAGATTTCTTGGGGGCCTCCAAGATCAGAGACGATTAAAAAATCTTCCACTTCTTTTTCTATGATTAGGCCTTCAATAACATTTTCTTCAATATTAATTTCTTCGCTGGTATTTTCTGCTACTATGATATTAAAAGTATCTTCTGTCTGGGTTGTTTTTGGCGTGATTAAAATAATTGTTCTGGAAAAAGAATAATAGAGAATAAAAAGAAAAAGGATAACGGTAAAACTGACAAAAAATAATATTATTCCCCGAAATCTCCGGGAAGTTTTTTGCTTTTTAACGGCTGTTTTTCTCTTCTTAGTTTTTATTGGCATTATTTTATTTTAATGTTATTTGGCCCCAGAAGCATTTCTACTTTTCGGGCTATATCTTGATTATAATTTATATAGTGATTTGTGGCAATAATCTTCTGTTTTGCCTGGCCGTTAGTTACTACCAGGTGAACCTTGATCTGACCAGGGGAAGAAAGAACAACTTCTTTAAGGCGGTCAAGGATACTTTTATTGAAATTCTCTTTTTTGATGTTAAAATAAATGTTTTTATTAAGTGAGATTTCCTGATGGTTTAATTTCTTTTTTATTTCTTCAATATTTTTTTCGTCAAAAGCAATTATCTTATCAGCCAGGAGTTTAATAACTCCGTCTTTATCGCTTAACTTTCCCTGAATAATTACCACTTTATCTTCCTGCCAGATAGCTGAATCTTTTTTTAGAAGGGTGGGAAAGACAAGAATTTCGATCGTAGCAGTGGTATCCTCAACGCGGACAAAAAGCATGGGTTTATTATTTCTGGTTATCACTTTTTGGATTTGAGTAATGATGCCTCCTACTTTTACTTCAATTTGGTTAGTTATATTTTTAAGCTGATTTATGGGAATGACTATATCTTTGATTTTATGTTCGTATTCTTCCATGGGATGTTCAGAAATATAAAGACCGAGAAGCTCTTTTTCCCAGGCTAGACGGGTTTTTTTGTCGGATTTTTCTGTTTCGGATAGTCTGAGTTTGGGAATATTTTGGGTGGGCATCATGCCGAATAGATTGGATTGTTTTAATCTTGCTTCTTTTTCTGCATTTTTAGTAAATTTTAAAAGCCCGTCTATATTAGTCAGCATCTGATTACGTTCTCCAAATTTATCCAAAGTGCCGGTTTTAATAAGACTTTCAAGTGATCTTTTGTTCAAGTCTTTAGTATTAACGCGAGAAAGGAAATCTTCAAGATTTTTGTAGGGGCCGTTTTTCTTTCTTTCTTTGATTACTTCTTTAACTAAATTATCGCCTACATTTTTTATGGCCGGAAGTCCGAAACGTATTCTGTTGGTCAGTTTTTTGCCGGTCTTTTCTGGAATGACAGAAAAAGTGGAAAAACTTTCATTTATATCGGGAGGAAGAATTATCAAACCGAGTTGTTTTGCTTCTTCCACTTCAATTGCAATTCGGTCGGTATCGTTAAGATCAGAGGTCATTAAGGCGGCCATAAAAACTTCTGGATAATTTGCTTTAAGAAAAGCGGTTTGATAAGCAATTAAGGCGTAACAAGCGGCGTGAGACCGGTTAAAGCCGTAACCGGCAAAAGGCTCGATAAAAGCAAAAACTTTTTCCGCTGTTTCCTTGCTTATTTTATTATTAAGGCAGCCTTGAATAAATTTTTCCTCTTGTTCTTTAAGAAGTTTCCTGATTTTTTTACCGACTGCTTTTCTCAGGACATCTGCTTCACCTAAAGTAAAACCGGCCAGATCTCTGGCAATTTGCATGACCTGTTCCTGGTAGATAGCCACTCCGTATGTTTTTTCTAAAATTGGCTTTAGCTTTGGATGAAGATAGCGAGGCTCAATCTGTTTATTTTTTCCGGCAATATAGTCCGGAATCCATTCTATTGGCCCTGGACGATAAAGCGCAACCATAGCAATAATATCCTCTAATTCAGTCGGTTTAAGCTGTTTTAGATATCTTCTCATGCCTGTGCTTTCAAGCTGGAAGACGCCTGTCGTTCTGCCTTCCCGCAGGAGTTTGAATGTTTTTTTGTCGTCAAGGGGAATTTTATCAATGTCTATTTTTATTCCTAAGGTGGTTTCGATGATATCAAGAGTGGTTTCGATGATAGTAAGATTTTTTAACCCTAAGAAATCCATTTTTAAAAGACCCAGGTCCTCAATTGGGTGAAGGGAATATTGGCTGATAACAGTCGGGTCATCCGGACCGGCGTATTGCAACGGAACGTATTTTTCGAGAGGTTCGCGGGTTATTAAAACACCGCAAGCATGTCTTGAGGAATGTCTGGCCACTCCTTCCAATTTTTTCGCGGAATCAAGAAGTTTTTTTCCTTCTGGATCTGATTCATAAATTTCCTTTACTTCATCAATTTTTTCAATGGCATTGGTGATGCCAAGATTCATTGGTATAAGTTTGGCCACCCGGTCACAAAAGGCGTAGGGGAGATCCATGACCCGCCCTACATCCCGGATGGCCGCTCTGGCGGCCATAGTTCCGAAGGTTATTATTTGGGCAACATGATCTTTTCCATATTTTTCTTCAACGTAACGAATAACTTCATCTCTTCTTGTATCCGCAAAGTCCATATCAATATCAGGCATGGAAATTCTTTCCGGGTTTAAAAAACGTTCAAAAAGAAGCTCATATTTAATGGGATCAATATTAGTGATATTTAAAAGATAGGAGACCATACTCCCCGGAGCAGAACCACGGCCTGGACCGACAACAATATGATTTTCTTTGGCCCAGTTTATAAAATCCTGGACAATCAAAAAATAAGTGGCAAAGCCAGTCTTTTTAATAACATCCAACTCGTATTTTAGGCGCTCATCTATTTCAGGGGTGACTTTCTCAAACTTTTCTTTAAGACCATTGAAACATAATTCCTCCAAATATTCTTCGGGAGTTTTTTTGTTTGGTACATGGAAATGAGGAAGAATTATTTTGCCTAATTCGATTTCCAGTTCACATTTTTCCGCGATTTTAACTGTATTTTCAATTGCTTCCGGAATTTCTTTAAAGGCCTTTATTATATCCTCGGGTGGTTGCATGGAAAAATCTTCGCCCATCATACTCATTCTTTCTTTTTCTTTAATCTTTTTTTTCATCTGAATACAAAGAAGCATATCCTGGATTTCCGCATCTTCGGTGTTTATATAATGAACATCATTAGTGGCTACTAGGGGGATGTTAAGTTTTTTGCCGATTTCTATTAATTTATTATTTACTTTTTGTTGAGCCTCAATATTTGGGTGATTTTGAACCTCAAGATAAAAGTCATCCACGCCAAAAATATCCTGGTATCTCTTGGCGGCTTTTTCGGCCTTCTCGATATTTTGATTGATAATTAAACGGGGTATTTCGCCCTGAAGGCAGGCAGTGAGGCCGATTAGACCTTCAGAATATTTTTTTAGTACCTCAAAATCAATTCTCGGCTTATAATAAAAACCCTCAAGATAGGCGACACTAGTGAGCTTTATTAAATTCTGATAACCGGTTTGGTTTTTTGCCAAAAGGACGATATGAAAAGGTCTTTCGTCAATTTTTGGTCTTTTATTTTTCCGGCCGTGAGGGGCAATATACATTTCTACCCCGATAATGGGTTTTATGCCCGCTTGTTTGGCTTTTTGAAAAAATTCAATCACTCCGTACATAACTCCATGGTCAGTAAGGGCTAAAGATTCCATTTTGTATTCCTTGGCTTTTTCAATCAATTCATCAATCTTTGAAAGACCATCCAGAAGTGAATAGTGAGAGTGAACATGAAGGTGGACAAAATCCATAAAAAGTAGAGTAATTATTTAAATTTAGACTATCATTATAACACGAAATTATTTTTTTTCTAAACAAAGAACCAAAAAGACATCCTTGAAAAGACGTCCTTTTGTTTTTATTTTTATTCTTCTTCTTTTTCTTTTTTCTTTT
>CBDUSL010000008.1:0-26441 GCA_965370265.1 uncultured bacterium
ATAAACTCTCGGCGCTCGCACGCCGAAGCCTTGGCGAAGGCGTGGTGCGCCTGGATGGGTTTGAACCATCGACCTTCCGCTTATAAGACGGATGCTCTAACCACTGAGCTACAGGCGCTTGTATTAAAAAAGCTAAACTAAGCAAAACTAGTTTAGCAAAAAAGTCTTTTTTTTTCAAATTTAACTAGTCTTCCTGGATTTCTTTCGGTGTTCTTTTAAAAATTCTCATTAGTTTAGAAATTCCTTGTCCTTCACTAATAGCATTAAAAAGATAAGTCCAGACACTGAAACGAAAAACGGCAACAATCGCTCCGACAAATATTACACAAGCCATAAAAAGCACATAACCAATCGCCGTGAATGGCAGTGATACAAAGGTTAGTACGGCCACTACAATAAAAGTAACTATAAAATTAATAGTATAAAGCAAAAAGGCATTTTCCAAAGTAATAAGCCAGTTTTTTCGAAAAAGACGGAAACTGTATTTTATGGAATCGACTACCTTTGCTCCATTTAGAATTATATTTATTGAGGCATACCTGACAATAAAAGAAACAAAAATATTAAATGGAATTAAAACTAGAAAGGAAAATAAACTTAAAGTAGTGAGAATACCGATGTTTCCAGAATTAACATAGCTTAAAGCGAGAGGAATGCCTATCAAAAGAAGTAGGCCGTAAATTACCACTTTAGCCGCAATATTTAAAATTGAAATTGGCCAGAAAAGTTTAGTTCCTACCACAAAGCCGTCAAAAAATTCATTATTTTTTCCTTTTTCAAAACGAGAAGCAGCCCGAATAATTGCTACCTGAGAAATAGTGATAAGATAAATAGCGGCTATGATTATTAAAATACCGGCCAGAACAATAATTAATGAAGAAAAAATGTTGGTTGTGAAAAAATCACGCAGGTTTTCAGAAACCACTGACCAAACCCCTTCATCCAGAGAATTGCGTAAATCCTGGACCCTAGCTTCAAGACTAGCAACGGTATCAAAATTCCTGACAATAATATCATATTCTTCTCCGTTAGCAGTTAGAGCGGCAAAAGCGCCAAAAAACCAAAGAAATTTAAGTTTCCGGGTGACGACCCATGATTTTTTAAGAATATCGCGGTATAAGAATTTCATATAAAATCCCTCCGTATATTATTAATAACCTTTTAATTATACTACAGCTCTTTAATACTAGCAAAAGCTATTTTTTGACAAAAAAAGCCTCAAACTGCTCTTTTTCCAGAGTCTCAACTTCAAGAAGTTTTTTGGCAATCTTATCTAAAGTAGGTCTCATCTTAATAATAATTGATTTAGCTCTCTTATAACCTTCAGAAATAATTTTGGAAACCTCCTGGTCGATTCTCTCCGCTACTTTTTCCGAATAATCCCTTTGTTCATGGATTTCGCGGCCCAGGAAAATAAGCTCTTCTTTTTGGCCAAAGGTTCTGGGCCCCAAAAGATCGCTCATACCAAAACGGGTAACCAGTTTTTTGGCTAGATTGGTGGCTCTTTGAAGGTCATTGCTGGCCCCGGTAGTAATTTCATTAAAAATTTCTTTTTCGCAGGCAAAACCAGCCAAAAGAACGGCAATATCTTCCAAAAATTCAGAGCGGGTATGAAGATGCTTGTCTTCTATGGGCATCTTTAGCGTGTAACCAGCCGCTTGGCCACGAGCAACAATAGAAACTTTTTGGACTGGATCAGCGTTTGGGAGAACATGGGAAACTAAAGCATGGCCGGCTTCATGGTAAGCCGTTATTTCCTTTTCTTTTTTAGTGAGAATATGGCTTTTTCTTTCCGGACCAAGCATTACTTTTTCAATTGATTCCAAACAATCATCCAATGAAATCTTCTGTTTATTACTTCGGGCGGCTAAAATGGCCGCTTCATTAAGCAGGTTGGCTAAATCAGCGCCGGAAAAACCCGGAGTCCTTTCCGCTATTCTGCGAAGGTTTACGGTTTCATCCAGAGGTTTTTTATGGGCGTGTACTTTTAGAATAGCTTCACGTCCGGCAATATCAGGCAAGTCAATAACAACCCGCCGGTCAAAACGACCCGGTCTTAAAAGAGCCGGATCCAAAACATCAGGGCGATTAGTAGCGGCAATAACGATAATATTTGTCTCTGTTTCAAAACCATCCATTTCCACTAATATTTGATTAAGGGTTTGTTCTCTTTCGTCATGTGAACCGCCCAGACCCGCTCCTCTTTGGCGTCCAACAGCGTCAATTTCGTCGATAAAAACAATACAGGGGGCATTCTTTTTTGCTTTTTTAAATAAATCTCTTACCCTGGAGGCCCCGACTCCAACAAACATTTCCACGAATTCAGAACCGGAAATGTTAAAAAACGGGACATCGGCTTCTCCGGCTACCGCTTTGGCCAGCAAGGTTTTACCGGTACCGGGAACGCCAACAATTAATACACCCTTTGGAATTCGGGCGCCGATATTAGTAAATTTTTTAGGATTTTTTAAAAAATCAACTATTTCTTCAAGTTCTGCCTTGGCTTCTATTACCCCGGCCACATCTTTAAAAGTGGTTTTGTTTTTCTTGTCTTTTTGATTGCTTTCACGAGCTGTACTTTGGCCAAAAGACATTGCTTTTGAATTCGCTCCCTGCATCTTTCGCATGGTAAACCAGATAAAGCCGACAATTAGAAGAAACGGAAGAAGGAAAGGGAGAAGGGCAACAAGCCAAAAACTAAGGCCTGACTCATCCTTAATGGTTAATTTTATTGTCTCCAATTTTTCTGGTGTTACGCCGTGGTTTTTTACCAGTTCGGAAAATGATTCCCCTGTTTCTTTTTGAGTAATCACCTCCGTGTCATCCATTAGAGTAATCTTTAATTTATCACCGGAAACTACAATTTCCTTAATTTCTTCATTATTAATTTTTTCAATCAGGCTGCTAATGTCGATTTCTTCCGGGGCGTTAAGGTTGGGATTAAAAAGACTGAGTATCGCCGCAAAAGCAAGAAAAATGAATATAAAGATAATAATTTTTTTGCCAATATCTTTCATGTTTTTTGTTTATTGCCTTACTATTATAAGTTTATAAAGAAGGAAAATCAAGTCTTATTCTTTTTTACTTTTAGTTTCTTTTTTAGGCTTAGATTTCTCTTTTTCCGCGGACGGGATCTCCCGCGGACGGGACCCCGCAGATTTATTAAATTGGTTGCGGTGGCCGCTTTGCGGTGATTTCTCATCAACTTCTTTTGTGCCAGAATCTTTTGGGCTAGCCGGAGACTGGTCATCCTTTGACTGAGATCCGTCTTGTTCGGACTTTTCTTTCTTTGAATCAGACCCTTTTTTCTTTTCCTCTTTTTCCTTGGCTGTTTTCTCTTCTTTTTCCGGAGTTTCTTTTACGGCCTTCAAAGATAAACCAAGGCGGTGATTATCTGGCTCAATAGAAAGTATTTTCAAATTAACTTTATCCCCCTCTTTTACCGCTTCATTAGGGTGATTTATTTTTTTATTTGAAAGCTCAGAAATATGGACCAATCCGTGTATATCTTTATCGAGTTCAACAAATGCTCCGAAGGGATTAATTTTAATAATTGTCCCTTTAACTTTTTGTCCGATTTTGTATTTTTTGACCACTTCTTTCCAGGGGTCATCCTGAAGTTGTTTCATGGAAAGGGAGATCTTAGTTCCCTCCACGCTGATTATTTTCGCTTTTATTTTATCACCAACTTTAATAATGTCTTTAGGGTCATCAATTCTCTGCCAAGCTAGTTCGGAGATATGAATAAGCCCTTCCAACCCTTCGCCAAACTCAATAAATGCCCCAAACTCCACTACGCCGGTTATTTTTCCATCTACTACCCCCCCGACTTTATAATTGGAAATAACTTGCTTTTGTTCTTTTTCCCAGGCTGATTTTTCGGAAAGGATAAGTTTATTGTCTGATTCGTCAACATTAATTAATTTCACTTTTAGCTTTTTGCCGATTAAGTTTTTTAGAATCTCGAGAATTTTATTCTTATCACCGCCCTCAACCCGAGGGTAATGTTCCGGGATAAGCTGGGATACGGGCAGGAAACCGTCAATTCTTCCCACTCTCACCATAAGTCCGCCTCGATTTGCTTCAGTTACCGGCACTTGAATAATTTCTTCGCTTTCCATTATTTTTTGAAGATTCTCCCAGGCCTTCTGATGCCCGGCGGCCCGGAAAGAAAGTTCGATTTCTCCGTTTTCATTTTCTAACTCCATAACGGTAGCTTGGGCCTCTTCCTCAAGTTTTAAATCTGAAAAATCCCCAGATTCATCAATTAATTCTTTGCCCCGGACTACTCCGGTAGCAATACCGGCAATATCCATATGGACGGCTGATTTTGAAACGGAAATAACTTTTCCTTTTATTAAATCGCCAACCCTGGGTAAGGTTGGTTGGTTTTTGTCTTGCAAGAGCTTCTCCATGACGGATATCTTGCTGCTATTGTCTTCAGTCATATTAATTTTTTTAACCCACCTTGTATTAGGTAAGTCCCTGTTTGTCCGCTTGTTAAAAAACAGGGGATTTATTAGTTAAATGGACAAGTATGCCTATTATAGGGTAAAGTGATTTTTTTGGCAAGTCCTTAAACAAAGCAGTCTTTTAAGGGCCTTTCATTGTCACTTATCAGTGCTATAATAGTAAGAGAGGTATTAATTATGCAATCAGTAGGAAAACCATATAGAAAACGAATTTCAAGGTCAGTTATCGGTGGTATGATTGACAAGTCTTTTTCGCATAAAGGGAAAGGAAAGTTAAACGCTGGAAAACTCCAGAAGATTTTTGATGACCCCTCAATTAAAGGTAATAAACATTATGACCGGATTGCTCGGAGTATTCTTGATCAAAAAAAAGGAAGGGGCCGAAGGGATATCGGTGTAGACACTTGGCGAGGGAAAGCTTTTATAAAAAAAACTCAAGAAATTGTTGAGAAGGGGAAAAAAGAAGGTAAATTCAAAAACATTTCATCCACACGTTTCGGCAAAAAAGCAGCCAGCAATCCAAAAGCGTATTTTCAGAAACATGTTATTGAAGAGCAAATAAAAAAAGAAGAACCCGAGGGACCATCAGAAGAGCAGTTAATCGGGGAAAAAAGGCGCAAGGTAGCTATGCAAAATTTGCATCGTTACCAACGAGCCAAAGAAATTGAAAAAGAACAAGGTCGTTTTATTCTCCATGATGAAAAAAGTGAAAAAGAAAAAGAAAACAAAGATGTACAGGCAAAAAGCTCTTCGGATAGAACCCCTTCTCTTTCATACGGCTCTCCGATAATAGAAAATACACAGGAGAAAAGAGATTTTGGGGTTAGCGCTTCCGGGTTAAATAAAGGAGAATCTCCAGAAAAAAAAGAGTCTAAAACGCCCTTAAATCAACCCTCAAAAACATCAGAAAAAGAGACTTTTAAGGAACCGCCTGACGAAGGACTTTTTGAATAGAATTTTTTGCTAATATTAGCCGATAATTAAGGCTATTTTTTGTTAATAAAAGTACTTTACAACCAGTAAAAAATTTGGTAGAATCTAGTTAGAAAACGTTAATTTTTTATTATGTACATCCAATGGTTCGGTCTTTCATGTTTTAAAATCCAAACGAAAGAAGCTACTATTTTAATTGATCCTTTCGCTCCCAAATTCGGGCTGAAACCGCCTCATTTTAAGGCGGATCTTCTTTTAATTAGCCGAAATGAAGATATGCATAATAACCGTAAATCTGCTCTGGGTGGTCCTTTTACTGTTGAGTCTCCCGGTGAATACGAGTTAAAAAATATTTTTGTTTATGCAATTCCCGGTTTTCAAGATCCTCAAAAAGAAAAAGGGAGAAAACCATTGACTATGTTTATGATAGAAATGGAACATATCAGCTTGGCTCATCTTTCTGATTTAAGCTGTGTGCCTTCGGAAAAACACCTCGAAAGACTAGAGGGAGTTGACATACTCATGGTTCCGGTCGGAGGGAATTCCACTCTTGATGTTAAAGAAGCAGCCAAAATTATTTCTGAAATTGAACCTCGCATTGTTATACCCATGTTTTATAAAACTCCCGGCTTAAAGGCAGCTTTAGAAACAGGAGATAAATTTTTTCGTGAAATGGGCTTGAAAGGAACAGAGAGCTTAGATAAACTCAAAATTACCAAGAAAGAATTACCCCAGGAAGAAACTAAAGTATTTATATTAAAACCTTAGGGTATTTTGGCTTATGAAAAAAAGTGAACGCACTGAAAAAATTAATGTACGAATAATAAAAAAACCGTCGAAAAAACGGACGGAGTTTCAAAAAATTGAACCGAAGAAAGAAAATAAAAAAAATCATTATTCTAAAGAAGCCAAGAAAAACAAAACAAAAATTACTTTAATTATAACGGCTATAATGATTGTGATATTCTTCACGTGGCTCTCTTTGCTGGATAAAAGTTTTTCCCGGATTGATAATGAGGAGCCGAGTTTCCTGCAAAGAATTATTACTGATTTAAAAGATGAGTTTAGCGCCATAACAAATAGTTTTGAAAAAGCAAAATCAACTCTTTCCAATGAATCAGACTTATCGGAAGAGACTGAATTAGAAAAAGATATTTTTCCAGAGACCAAATAATATGTCCAAAAAGAAAATAACAAAAAAACCTAAACTACCGCCGAAAAAAGCTGGGACTCCAGAAAAAAAGCCGGTTGAAAGTGAAGAAAAATCACCGCAAAGCGGCCACCGCAACCAATTTAATAAATCTGCGGGGTCCCGTCCGCGGGAGATTCCGTCTGCGGAAAAAGAGAAATTTTCAGAAATAGGAAAACTGGAAGATCGTTCTATTGTTGAAGAAATGCGGGAGTGTTATCTTGATTACGCCATGTCAGTCATTGTGGCCCGGGCTTTACCCGATGTGCGGGATGGCTTGAAACCGGTTCACCGTCGTATTATGTACGCTATGTGGAAAGTAGGCTTAAATGCCCAGGCAAAATTTAGAAAATCTGCAACGGTAGTTGGTGAGGTTTTAGGTAAATATCATCCTCATGGCGATACTTCTGTTTATGATTCTATGGTAAGAATGGCTCAGGAATTTTCCATGCGATACCCCCTGGTAAATGGTCAGGGTAATTTTGGTTCTATTGATGGTGATAACGCGGCTGCCATGCGGTATACTGAGGCGAAATTAAAGAAAATAGCCGAGGAATTATTGTTTGATATCGAAAAGGAAACGGTTAATTTTGTTCCAAATTATGATGGTGCTCATAAAGAACCCACTGTCTTACCGGCTAGATTACCAAATCTTCTTCTCAACGGAACAGTTGGCATTGCCGTCGGTATGGCTACTAATATACCGCCTCATAATATCACGGAAATAATAGATGCCATTAGTCACTTAATTGATAATTCTAATGCCAATGTTGAAGATTTGATGAAATTTGTTAAGGGTCCCGATTTTCCCACGGGAGGAATAATTTATAATCACGAAGATATAAAACAAGCTTACGGCACCGGCAAAGGCAGCATTGTTATGAGGGCAAAAACTGAAATTATAGAAGTAAAAGACGGTCTTTTTAAAATAATAATTACGGAAATACCCTATCAGGTAAATAAATCCACTCTTTTGGAAAAAATTGCCGAACTAGTTCGTGACAAAAAATTAGAAGGCATAAAAGACCTACGGGATGGATCGGACAAAGACGGCATCCGAATTGTTATCGAGCTTAAAAAGGATACATACCCCAAAAAAATACTCAATCGTTTATATACTCTTACTCAGCTGCAAGATACATTTCATGTCAATATGATTGCTTTAATTGACGGTTTGCAGCCAAGAGTCTTAAGCCTTAAGATGGTCCTGGAGGAATACATTAAGCATCGCCAGGAAATTGTTACTCGTCGGACTGAATATAATTTAAAACAGGCAAAAATGAGAGCCCATATTCTGGAAGGCTTAAAGATTTGCCTGGCCAAGCTGGATGACGTTATCAAGCTGATTAAAAAATCAAAAGATAAAGATCAGGCTAAAATTAATTTAATAAAACGTTTTAAGCTTACCGAAGTCCAAGCAATCGCTATTCTGGAGATGAAGCTGCAGCAGCTTTCCGGCCTGGAAAGACAAAAAATACTTGATGAACTAAAGGAAAAACTTAAATTAATAAAAGAATTAAAAAGTATCCTTGCTTCTCGGAAAAAGATAATGGGAATTATAAAAGAAGAACTTCTTAAATTAAGAGAAAAATACGGTGATGAAAGAAAAACTGAAGTAATGCCTAATGCGGTTGATAAGTTTACCCAGGAAGATCTTATTCCCAATGAGTCAACTATTGTCATGAGAACCAGAGATGGTTATATTAAAAGGGTATCTCCCGAATCTTTTAGAACTCAAACCAGAGGCGGCAAAGGAGTTATTGGCTTAACTACCAAAGAAGAGGATTTTGTTGAAGGGTTTTTCTCAACCAACACCCATGCTAATTTATTGTTTTTTACCAGCAAGGGAAAGGTTTTTCATATGAAAGCTTATGACATCCCGGCTGCTTCCCGAACAGCTAAGGGGCAAGCCGTGGTCAATTTTCTTCAGCTGGACAGTAGCGAAAAAATATCCGCCTTATTACCTCTGGATGAACTTAAAAATTACCAGTATTTAGTAATGGCTACCCATAATGGAATAATTAAAAAAGTGGATATTAAATCTTTTGAAAATATCCGCCGTTCAGGGCTTATTGCTATTAAGTTAAAAGAGGGGGATAAATTGGAATGGATTAAACCCTCAACCGGCAAAGATGAAATAATTCTGGCGACTGAACAGGGCCAGGCTATTCACTTTAAGGAATCTGATGTTAGGCCTATGGGTCGAAGTGCAGCCGGGGTAAAAGCAATTAAGTTAAAAGGCCCGGACAAGGTTTGTGGAATGGATGTTATAGACCTGAAGGCAGACATGGCCAGCCAGCAGCTTTTAACGGTGATGGAAAAAGGATACGGCAAGAGAACTTTTATAAAAAATTATAAAGTCCAGCACCGAGGGGGAACAGGCATTAAAACGGCCAATATCACCGAGAAAACAGGAAAAATAATTGCCAGTTTTATAGTTAACGCTAGTTTGGAAAAAGAGGATTTAATAATTATGTCTCGCAATGGCCAAGTAATTCGTCTTCCTATAAAAACGGTTAATGTCCTGGGTCGGGCGACTCAAGGGGTGAAATTAATGAGATTTTCAAACACCGGAGACGGAGTCGCTTCTGTTACTTTTGTTTAATAAATAATTAATATAAATATGTCAGTACCAAAAAAGAAAAAAACTAAAAGCGCCGTAAGAAAAAAAAGAAGCCACCTTGCCTTGAAAAAAAGGAAATTAATAACTTGCAAACACTGCCAGAAAAAAATTCTACCCCATCATGTTTGCCCCTTTTGCGGTTATTATAAAGGAAAAGAAGTTATTGAAATTAAATTGAAGAAAGACAAAGAGAAAAAGAAAAAAGAAAAAGATAAGAAGAAAAAATAATCTAACATATTATGTCCAATCGTCATTTAGCCAGAACTTTATCCATGCAGACCCTTTACGAATGGGATTTTAACGGCAAAAAAGGAAAAAGTCTCGTAGATAATGTGCGTGAAAATATGAAAAAATTTGCCCCTGATTTTGATGACGGGGGATTTGCCGAGTCCATTGTTGAGGGAGTAATAGAAAATTTAGACGAAATAGATAAAACAATTGAAAAATACGCGCCTGAATGGCCATTAGATCAGATTACTATTGTTGATCGCAATGTTCTTCGGATTGGAATATTTGAGTTAAAGTATAATCCGGACATTCCCCCTAAAGTAGCGATTAATGAAGCGATTGAATTGGCTAAAGGTTTTGGCGGTGAATCTTCCGGTAAATTTGTGAACGGAGTTTTAGGGGCTATTTTCAGGGATATTGAGGGAAGAGAGGGCGAGGAAGGTAATAGAGGCAAAAAATAATGAAAAATTTTTCTAAACTTGAAAAAAAAATAGGTATAATTTTCAAAAAGAAAGAATTATTAAAACAAGCTTTTGTACACCGTTCGTATTTAAATGAAAATCCAGATTTTTCTCTTAAGCATAATGAACGGCTTGAATTTTTAGGGGATGCGGTTATTGAATTAGTGGTGACAAATTTTCTTTTTAAGAATTATCCCAATCCGGAAGGCGATTTAACTAATTTTCGGGCTAGTTTGGTTAATACCAAAATGTTGGCTAAGCAAGCCAAAGCACTTGGTCTCGAAGAGTATTTATTTTTGAGTAAAGGTGAGGCAAAAGACAAGAATCCAAAAGCCCGGCAGAGTATTCTGGCTAATACTTTTGAATCGCTAACCGGAGCTATTTATCTGGATCAGGCTTTTAGTAAGGTGGAGAAATTTATTGAAAAAAATCTTCTCGGGGAATTCCCTACTATTCTGAAAGAAAGATTATATTTAGACGCCAAAAGCAAACTACAGGAAATTGTTCAGGATAAGGTAGGTGTTACCCCTGAGTATAAGGTTTTAGATGAATGGGGGCCTGATCATAACCGGCATTTCAAAATAGGGGTATATTTTGATAAGCGGCTTGTTGCTGACGGTCAGGGCACTTCCAAGCAGGACGCTCAGATGGCGGCCGCAGAAAATGCCTTAAAAAAGAAGGGCTGGGATTAGTAAAGATAAAAAAAATGGATATTGGACTTATTATTATCACTATTGTCTGCTTCGCTATTATGGTGGCGGGCCTGATTAGTATAGTTTTTCCTCTTTTACCGAGCACCCCTTTAATCTGGCTTGGTATTTTTCTATATGCTATTGCTACGAATTTTGAAAAAGTAGACGAAAAATTTGTACTCACTATCACTATTATGCTCCTGGCCGTAATTCTTATGGACTATATTAGTGATTTTTGGGGCTTAAGACGCTGGCGTTTCAGTTTTTGGGCGGTGATTGGGGCGGTGATTGGCGGAATAATCGGCTCGTTTTTCAATGTAGTTCTTGGCCTTCTTCTCGGCGCTTTAGTAGGGGCCCTCATTGCCGAAATACTTTCCGGCCAGGATTTAACTTTTGCCATTAATACCAAAAAATATACTATTATTTGTTATGTGGCCGGGACAATTGTCAAAATATCAGTGGCGGTTGTAATGATTGGTTTGTTTATCTACCGTTTAACCGGTTAATAGAGTATAAAATAAAAAACCCCGATAAACGGGGTTTTAGGTTATAAGAATTTGGATTTTTTGTTTTACCGGAAGTTCTCTAAATTTTTTAACAATGCTGCAGAAAAGCATAAGGCCACCGACATTAATTTCATCATTAGAATATCCTCTTTCTTTTAAGATTTGTTCGTATTCAGTTATCGGTATATCCAATCGATTTTCTGAAAGGAAAAGAAGTTGATGGTAAACTTCTGTTGCTCTGTGAATTGGCATTTAAGCCTCCAGTACTGTTTCAAGCCTTCTCAAAACAATGTTGTGACTGATAATAGCTTTCATGATCACCCTATTGACTCCACGGGTAATTTCATCATCAGTCAGTTTGTCTGACAAAATTTCATAAGCGTTTATTCCCCTTCTTTCACTTTCATTAAAAGCGGAAACAACCATTTTATCTATCATTTCCTCATGACCTAAAAGATTTTCATTTCGGTCCATTTTCTTATTACCTCCTTATAAATGAACGACAATTCAATATACTCCTAAATTTGTGATTTGTCAAGATTAACCTTTACTGCTAAGATAATACACTATGCTCATTACATAAAAGAGGTGAAAAAAATGAAATCTAAATCCTTAAACCGATTTAAAATCTGGCTGATTTTAAAAAAAGTTGACTGGTTGGTTTTTCGGGAAAGGATTAAATGCGGGTATCGCTGGTTTAAATACGAATTGCCTAGAAAAGTCTGGGCTTGGAAACTAAGGCGAATGAGAAAGAAGGAAGAAGTCCGTTAAGTGTTTTTGAAAGGAGAAGAAAATGAACGAGAGTAGAATTGTTGTGGCTCTAGACGGAAAAACCCGGGACCAGATAATAGAACTGGTAAGAAAGCTCAAGGGAACAGTTGGAGGATTCAAGTTCAACGACGCTCTTGATATCAGGGCCGAAGAGGTATTATGTCCGATCAGAATCGAGACCGGAGGCCAGACCATTATTATGGCCGATCCCAAGCTTCACGACATTCCTAATACGGTCGGAAACCGGGCCAAAAATTTCGAGGCTATGCAGGCAAGCTGGATTACAGTCCATGCCTCCGGCGGTGTCGCGATGATGAGAGCGGCGGTTAAGAAAGTGCATAACAGCAAAATCCTGGCCGTTACGGTTCTTACCTCTCACACTAACCAGGATTGCAATCTTACCTACGGCGTTCCGAGCATGGAGGGTGTTCTCAGGTTCGCCCGCTGGGCGGTGCTGGCCGAAGTCTGGGGGATTGTCTGTTCGCCTAAGGAGCTGGAATTCCTGAGCAAGTATCCGGAACTCGCCAATCTCGTCAGAGTAACACCCGGCATTCGTCCGGCTGGAGCTGATGTGGATGATCAGAAACGCATTGCTACTCCTAGCGGAGCCATTCTGGCCGGGGCTGACTATCTGGTGATCGGCCGGCCGATACTTAATGCTGATGATCCGGTGGCAGCGGCCGAGAAGATCAACGAAGAAGTAGCCGAAGCCCTAAAAGAGCTGGAAGAAAAAGGAGAATGAAGACCCATGAAAGACATTCTTGAAATGAACCGGGAGGAAATTCTGGCCCTTGACCCGGGGAATGTTCCTCACAAAATGACTCGACAGCAAGTTGAGCACATCTTTGCTCAGCTCGAGGCCTTTTGGAAGCATGACGGCGATTTTACTAAGCCGCACGTCAAACTGACCTCCGGGAACCATTCTAACGGTTACATCAACTGCCGTGCTGTACTGGAACATGAAAACCTTCGCCTAATCATGGCCAGCCAGATTTTGTTTGAGCTGAGAATCCGGAAAATCGTTACCCTGGAAACTTGGTCGCCGGAAAACTGGGTTATTGGCTCTGACACTTCAGCCACCAAACTGGCCGGTTCGATTGCAAAAATTCTCGGATGCCGACACGGTGTCCTAAAAAAAGGGCCAGACAAGGAACAAATCTGGGAAGGCCAGATTATCAAGCGAGGAGAACTTGTTCTCCACATTGAAGAACTAATGACGACCGCTTTCACAGCCAAACGTGTTCGAAAAGGAATCAAGGCCGGCAACTCTCATCCGGTAGAATTCGTGGAAGTAATTCCGGTTCTGATGCACCGTTCTAAGGAGTACTTTGTAGACGGGGAAGCTGTTCTGGACATTTTTCACTTCAACATCGAAAACTGGACTCCGAACGAATGTCCCTATTGCGCCAACAACTCTCCGGTTCTGGAGAATCCCAAGGAAAACTGGGCCAAGCTGACTGGCTAAATCTGATCTTTCACCACAACCCCTCATTTCATGAGGGGTTTTTACATCCTTTTTTTTATGGCTCAAAGATTATATAATAAAAAGAGATAAATAATTAAAAAAATAACATGGGCCAGGGAGTATAAAAATTTATGAGCCAGGAATACGGAACTTACACTTATAATGATCCAAATTTTATTAAACGCGGTCTTCACCGGGGCCGGTTTAATAGTGCCTTAAAACTAATAAACCTAAAAAAAGAGGATAGATTTTTGGATTATGGCTGCGGAGACGGTTATCTTTTAAAAATATTAGCGAAAAAGACTAATTCAGACCATCTTTCCGGTTATGAACCTTATTCCGGGATGTTTAAACAAGCCCAGAATAAACTAAAAGATACAAAAGTTAATATTTTTAATAAATTTGATGGAATAAAAGATCAAAAATATGACAAGATTTCTTCCCTGGATACTTGCGAGCATTTAACAGATGAAGATTTAAATATTCTTTTTAAAAATATTAATCAGCTTCTAAAAGAAAATGGCACGATTCTTATTACCGTTCCGGTTGAAATAGGCCTGCCCGCTTTTTTTAAAAACACTTATCGGTATATTAAAGGAAAACATTATGATAATCTTAATTTTAAAAATTTTATCAAATCAATATTTGGCCTTAGGATAGAAAGAAAAGTATGCCAAATAGATGAAGGGCTTAGATATATATTTTCCCACATAGGCTTTGACCACCGTAAATTTGAGCTAAAATTAGCCAAATTTTTCCAGATTAAAAAGAAAGAATCAAGACCTTTTCCTTTTTTCAAAACTTTTTTTAACAATACCGTATATTATCTTTTAAAGAAAAAATAAAAAATATTGCTGAAAACAGCAAAAAATAGTAAAATACTATAAAAGGCAGGTGCCTTTGATAATTTTTGCTTAAGATAAAATATGTATTTAAAGAAACTAGAAATTCAGGGCTTTAAGTCATTTGCCCATAAATCGATTCTGGAGTTTAGCCCTGGAATTACTTGTGTGGTTGGTCCAAACGGTTCGGGTAAGTCAAATATAGCGGATGCTGTCCGCTGGGTAATGGGTGAGCAGAGCCTAAAAGTATTACGCGGCAAAAAATCGGAAGATGTTATTTTTGCCGGTTCGCATAAAAAAAGTCAGCTCGGTTCAGCTGAGGTTTCTTTATATATAAATAACGAAGATCATGCCATGCCTATTGATTATTCGGAAGTGGTTATTACTCGCAGAGTTTATCGGGTTGGTGAAGGTGAATATTTTATCAATAAAAATCCTGTTCGTCTCCAGGACATTTTACTTCTTTTAGCCCGCTCAAATTTTGGCCAACGCACTTATTCTGTTATTGCTCAGGGTATGATTGATTCGTTTATTATGGCTTCTCCCAGAGAGCGAAAAGAACTTTTTGACGAAGCGGCCGGAGTACGCCAATATCAAATAAAAAGAGACCAGGCTGTTCATAAGCTCGAAAGAACCAAGGATAATTTAGGCCAGGCAGAAGTGCTTCTTCAGGAAATTTCCCCCCGTTTGCGCTCACTTACCCGCCAGGTTAAACGCTGGGAGAGAAGGGAAGAAATTGAAAAAAAACTAAGAGAAACACAAATTATATATTATGAATTTATTTATCAGGATATTTATTTAAAACATAGAGAAGAGGAAAATAAATTCAAAGAAAAAGATGCGGGAAGGAAATTGGTACAGACGGAAATTGATGAGTTTCAAAAAAAACTGGAAATAATGGAAAAAGAAAGTTCTCGCGGTGAGCTTTTTACTAATCTTCAGCGTGAATACCAGCAGATATTAAACTACAAAAATAATCTTCTTCAGGAGAATGTTGTTCTTAAAGGGCAGATGGAGGTTGACCATGTTTCTTCCGGCAAAGGAGATCTTTCTTTTATTAATAAGAAAAAAGAAGAAATTGAAGAAAAAATAAAAAATTCTAAAATCGAAACAATAGAGTTAAAAGAAAAAATTGAAAAAGCAGAAGCAGAGTTTCAAAAAGAAATTGAGGAACAAAAAAATATCTTGGAACAATATGACAAGATTGAAAATAAGCTTAAAATTACTCAGGAAAAACTGGAGACAAAAAAACCGCTTGAATTTTCGGAAATCAAAGATGAAGTTACCGAGCTTATTGTTCTGCAGGAAGATTTTATAAAAAAGATTTCAGAAACCAACGAAATAGAAAGTCTGCGTTTAATAAAAAGAGAAGCAGAGAAAATAAAAGACCGGTTGTCTATTTTTCTGGATAAGGTAAAATCTGCCTCTTCCACCTCGCCGAAAGAAATTTTTGATCTCCAGGACAATATGAGCAAGCAGATCAGAAAGCGGGATAGCCTTATTAATCTTGTTAATGAATTGAAAATTGAAATAAGGGTAAAGAAAGAACGCCTCGATTATATTTCGGAGACTCATTCGGAGTGGCAAAAGGAATATGAACAGCTTTCCCGGCAGTCGGAACGTCTTTCCTCCGGCTCAAAAGAGGAAATTGTCACAAAACTTGGCCGCCAAAAACAGGATATTGAAAATAAAATTTCTGAAACAGAATCAAAGCTTGAAGAAGTCCAGAAAAAAATTGATTTATTCAACAACGAAGAACAAAACAAAAAAGATAATCTTTTTTCTATCCAGAAAAATTTTCGAGACTCCCAGAATAAATTAAATGAAATAGTAAATAGAATAAATGATATCAAGGTAAGATTAGCCCGACTGGAGACCAAAAAAGAAGATCTAGAACATGAGATAAAGGAAGAGATGCCTGAAAAATTATGGGCTGAAATATTTTCTTCTTCTGAAAAAATATCAGAAAAAATAGATATTCATGAAAAATCAAACGATATATTAAAACTAAAACACCAAATTGAACTTATTGGTGGTATTGATGAAAACACTCAAGCTGAATACCAGGAAACTAAAAAAAGATACGACTTTATGGATAATCAGTCTAATGACCTTAATAAAGCGATTAAAGATTTAGAAAAAATAATTGGCAGTTTAGACGAAACTATAGAAAAGAAATTTCATAAATCATTTGAAAAAATCAGTGAAGAATTTACCAAATATTTTAAAATTCTTTTTAATGGTGGTAATGCCAAACTTTCCTTGGTAAAGGAAGAAATAAATCCCAAGGGGACCTCTTTGGGGGAAGAAGATGATTTAGTTGATGAAGAAAAAGAAGGACAAGAGCCGTCAGAAGAAAAAGAAGAACGAACCAGTCAAAAAAGTATTAAGGTTATTGCGGGGGTAGAAATAAAAGCAACTCCTCCCGGCAAAAAACTGAAGAATATTAATATGCTTTCCGGGGGAGAAAGAGCCCTTTCTTCTATTGCTTTAATTTGCGCTATTTTGGCCAACAACCCCTCCCCTTTTGTAGTTTTGGATGAAGTAGATGCCGCGCTTGATGAAGCTAACTCTATGAAATTTTCCAGTATTCTTGAAGATTTAAGCAAAAAAAGCCAATTCATTCTTATCACTCATAATCGAACTACTATGGAAAAGGGCAAAATATTATATGGGGTGACTATGGGTGATGATGGTATTTCTAAGATACTCTCTGTAAAAATGGAAGAAGCCGAAGAAGTAATTAGTCGGCAGGGAAACAGAAGCTAAATAAAAAAACTACTTCAGCCTTATTCTAAGTAGTTTTTTTCGTATTTTAAGATAATGAAGTAACTCTAAGAATTTCTTCCAGGGTGGTTAACCCTATGGCCGCTTTTCTGATTCCATTTTCTCTTAAACTTTCCATGCCTTGTTCCTGAGCTTTTTCAAAAATTTCCCGATTTGAAGCTCTAGCAATAATCAAATCTTTTAACTCATTAGTAATCTCAATAATTTCGAAAATAGCGGTCCGACCAATATAACCGGTTTGTCCGCATTTACTGCAGCCGACTGCTTCCAGAAGATTAATATTTTCATATTTATCGAGGTTGAATTTTCTTGTAATTTCTGGTGAGGGATTCACTTTTTTTGCGCAAGCCGGGCAAACAGTTCTGACCAAACGTTGAGCGATAATGCCAATAGTAGCGGAACTAATCAAGGCTGGCTCTATATCAATATCCACCAGTCGGCTGATCGCTCCCACAGCGTCATTTGTGTGCAGAGTTGTAAGAACTAAATGTCCGGTCAAGGCTGAACGAACGGCAATCTCGGCCGTTTCCTTATCTCTGATTTCTCCGACCATCATAATGTCTGGATCCTGCCTTAGAAGTGATCTTAAGCCGGTGGCAAAAGTAATGCCGACATCAGGATCAATCTGGGTTTGGCGAATTAAGGGCAGTTCATATTCGACCGGATCTTCCAATGTAACAATATTTTTTTCTATGGTATTGAGGGTATTGAGGGTTGAATATAGAGTAGTTGTTTTACCGGAACCATTCGGGCCGGTCACAAAAATCATGCCGTATGGCATAGAAATTATTTTATGATATTTTTTTAGGTTTTCCTCTAAAAAACCTAAATGCTCTAAGCCCAGGGTAATAGTTGACTTATCGAGAATTCTCATAACAACATTTTCCCCAAAAATCGTGGGAAAGACAGAAACCCTGATATCTATGTCTTTTCCCTCAACTTCGTAGGCAATTTTTCCGTCTTGAGGCTTTCTTCTTTCGGCAATATCCAGATCTGACATTACCTTAATTCTGGAGACAAGCGGATCAAGAAGAGAAATTGGGTGGGTTTTTAGTTCTCTTAAAATCCCATCAATTCGAAACCTTATTCTTATTTTATCCCCCTCCGGTTCAATATGAATATCAGAAGCATTACTTAAAAAAGCCGATTTTATTACTTCGGCCACCATATTAATAATGATACTTGACTCAGATTCAATTTTTGCTTTTTTAGCCATCAATTTTATAGTATAAAATTTTAGTAGAATAGTCAAAGCTTTAATTCTTGACAAAGAGGCTAAGTTATTATAATATATGAGGTATTAAAATAATTAAATATGAAGAAAAGATGTTAACTATCCGTTTAGCGCGAAAAGGAAAGAAAAAAAATCCGATTTACAGAATTATTATATCGGAAAAAAGTAAGGATACTAAAGGGGATTATCTGGAAGCCCTTGGTTTTTATAATCCTATCTCTAAGGAAATTAAACTGAAAGAGGAAAGAATTAAATACTGGATTTCAAAAGGAGCCCAGCTTTCTTCAACAGTCAACAATCTTTTGATAAATAATAATGTAATTGAAGGCGAAAAAATGGTAAAGGGCCATCGGACCAAGAAAGATAAGAAAAAAGAAGACGAAGAAGGAAAAGAAAAGTCAAAAGAATCAGCTCCTGCCGATGATTCAAAAAGTGAAAAAAAACCCGCCCAAGGCGGATCCGCCTCTGGCGGAGAAGAACCTCAAGAAAAGACACCGGATATTAAAGAAAAAAAGACCGAAGAAAAACCTAAAGAAGTAGCCGAGCCAGAGAAAGAATCAAAAGAAAAATAACTTGACATTAATTGCTATTTTGATAAATTAAAGATGTGCCTATAAGCCAGTCTGGTTTTTCCTGGTAATAATCGGAAAAGGTCGACAGCACTGGTATTAAAATAAGGAATTGAAAAAATCATGGCAACTGAAAAAGATCAAGAGTTTGTCGAGTATGTTGTAAAAGCTCTCGTTGACAATCCAAAAGATGTCAAAGCGGAAAGAGCGGTTGACGAAATGGGTGTACTTATCACTCTTAAGGTTAACCAAGAAGATTTAGGCCAGGTTATCGGCCGTCAAGGTCAAACCGCTAAATCAATCCGAACACTTTTACGTGTAGTCGGAGCTAAAAATCATGCTCGTGTTAACCTCAAGATTTACGAACCAGAAGATAGTCGAAGAGGTCCAAAAACTTCAGCCGCTGATACTTCAGCTGTTGACGACCTAAAATTATAAAACTCCAATACAAAAGACAAGAACCGTAATACGTGATAAAATGTAATTACGGTTTTTGTATATAAGTTAATATAACTTGTTTTTTATGCGTTTTGATATCGTTACTTTGTTTCCCGGCATCTTTACCTCTTTTCTAAAAGAGAGTATTTTAAATAAAGCACAAACTAATAAAAAAATAAGTTTTAAGCTCCATAATTTTCGCCGGTTTGCTAAAGATAAACACAGAGTAGTTGATGACAAACCTTACGGGGGCGGACCGGGCATGGTTCTTAAAGTTGATCCGATTGTTAGTTGCCTCAAGTCGATAAAAAGAAAAAAGAAAAGCAAAGTAATTCTTCTTACCCCTAAAGGAAAAGAGTTCAGTCAAAAAATAGCAAAAAGTTTAAGTTCATTAGATCAGATTATCCTTATCTGTGGCCGGTATGAGGGCTTTGATGAAAGAGTAAGAAAGTTTGTTGATACAGAAATCTCAGTTGGCTCTTATATTACAATGGGAGGAGAAGCGCCCGCTATGGTGATTACAGAGGCCGTTTCTAGGCTAATTCCAGGGGTTTTAGGCCACAAAGAATCCATAGAAGAAGAATCTTTTTCAAATACTTTAAATTATATTGAGTATCCTCAATACACCCGTCCCCCTGTTTATAAAGGATTGAAAGTGCCTAAGGTTTTAATTTCCGGTCATCATAAAAAAATTACCGAGTGGCGGCAAAAAAATTCAAAAATAAAGAAATGATTCATATTCCTCAAGGCTTCTCAAATATTTTAAAAAATAGAAATTTTGTAAAGTTGTGGGTTTCACAGATTTTTGCCATGTCAGCTAGCAATATGCTGATTTTTTTGTTGGCGATTAGAATATATCAGATGACTGATAATAATTTTATTGTCAGTATCTATGTCGCTTTAGTTAGTATTCCCCCCATCATTTTTTCGGTAGTGGCCGGGGCTTTTGCTGATAACCATAACCGAAAGAAAATTCTAACCATTTCAAACTTACTAAGAGTTATTTTGTTAATCGCTTTTTTATTTTTGAGTAAAAATCCGTATGCATTAATGGTTTTAGCTTTTATAATTAGTTCTATTTCTCAATTTTTTGGACCAGCAGAAAGTGCGACTATCCCAAATGTGGTAGAAAAAAAACAGCTTTTTTTAGCCAACTCCATGTTCATGTTTACCACTTACACAGCTTTTCTTGTCGGTTATTCATTAGCCGGACCGCTACTTTTTCATATGAGTGATCGTCCGGTCTTTTTTATTTTGTTAGTAATGTATACTATCGCGATGGTTGCTAATATGTTGTTGCCGTCACAGAAACATCACTTAGAAATCAAAGGAAAAGCGATTAAGTATGGCAATTCAATAAAAAAATTATTTCACGATATTCTTGATGGATGGAAAGCAATTAAAAATAACAAAGTAGTTCTCTACTCTATTTTACAAATGACAATTATTCTTGCCGTAGAAAGAGGGGTGATTGCACTTCTGCCTGATTTAGCCGGAAAATATTTTAAATATAATACCGATGAAATGAGTTATTACTTGCTTATCCCGGTAGGTGTTGGTGCTTTTGTAGGAGCAATTTTAATAAATCAAGTAAAGAAATATTTTCCTAAAAGAAAAATAATTAACTGGTCTTTAATAATTGATGGTTTTGTTTTGCTGGCTATTCCATTTTATTTTGTGGTCATTCCTTGGGGACAGTTCTGGCTCAAATTTGCCACTAGCGCATTTGCCTTTGCTTCCGGATTAGCTGATGTTTTTATTATTGTTACAGCTCAAACTTTGATACACGAATCTTCAGCTGATGAAAATCGCGGCCGCATTTTTGGCAACCTAATGGCTTTTATGAATATTATTAGTGTCCCCCTAATATTATTATTGGGCTTTCTGGCTACTTTATATAATCCCACAACCATTATTGGTGTTTTGGGAATAATAGTTACCTTTTTTGGCCTCCTAAGCCGATTTTTCTATAAGAGAAGCTTAAGGCAAGCTAAAACTTGACAAAAGGTATAAACTGGTTTAAAATATATATGTTCATTGATTAGGTCGAAATTTGGCTAAGAATAACTAAAACAAGGAGATAATAAATTCCTTACCTAAGTACATTTAACTAATTTGGAGAAAAAACAGTGATCTCTAAGATATATTTGGGGCTCTCTGTTTTTTCTTCACCTTAAAGTGAAAAAAAGAACTTTGACAACTAAAATGTGGTAGAAATGGGTTCTTGTAATTCTTTTACAAGATAAGATAAGTGGTGGAGATTTGAAAGGATTAGATTTGGACCAGTATGATCTATTCATTTAGACGTCTGATGTATCCTGTCTTGTCCTTTCATTTTTCCACCACTTGTCAACCGGATATAATTTTAAATTTTTTTGAGAGTCAACCCCGTTTAACGGGGTGAACACAGCGCGATTAATTTCGTCTGCGTTTTATTCTCAGGAATAAATTCTTTTTTGAGAGTTGACCCCGCTGAGCGGGGTGAGCGCTGTGCGATTTTTTCGCCAGCGTTTTCACCTTCTTAGCATTAAGTCAATTTTCATTTACTTTTGAGAGTTTGATCCTGGCTCAGGATGAACGCTGGCGGCGTGTCTAAGGCATGCAAGTCGAACGCGTCGAGCTTGCTCGACGAGTGGCAAACGGGAGAGTAACACATTGGTAACCTACCTCTAACTTGGGAACAACCCGGAGAAATCTGGGCTAATTCCCGATGTGTACTGTCTGTACTTCAGATAGTGTAAAGGCTTCGGCCGGTTAGAGAGGGGCCTATGGCTCATCAGCTTGTTGGTAGGGTAATGGCCTACCAAGGCTAAGACGAGTAGCGGGTGTGAGAGCATGACCCGTCTCACTGGGACTGAGACACTGCCCAGACTCCTACGGGAGGCTGCAGTCAAGAATCTTCCTCAATGGGCGAAAGCCTGAAGGAGCGACGCCGCGTGATTGAAGAAGCCCTTCGGGGTGTAAAAATCTTTTCTTAGGGAAAAACTTCGGTGATGGTACCTAAGGAATAAGAGGCTGCTAACTTCGTGCCAGCAGCAGCGGTAATACGAAGGCCTCAAGCGTTATCCGGATTTATTGGGTGTAAAGAGCTCACAGGTGGCCAGTTAAGTCTTTAGTTAAATCTTGATGCTCAACATCAAGGCCGCTAAAGAAACTGACAGGCTAGAGGGTAGAAGAGGTAAGCGGAATGGCCGGTGTAGTAGTAAAATGCGTTAATATCGGTTAGAACACCAAAGGCGAAGGCAGCTTACTGGTATACTCCTGACACTATATGAGCGAAAGCGTGGGTAGCGAATGGGATTAGATACCCCAGTAGTCCACGCCCTAAATGATGAATGCTAGGCATTGGGAGTATCGACCCTTCCAGTGTCGTTCAAGTTAACACGTTAAGCATTCCACCTGGGGAGTACGGCCGCAAGGCTAAAACTCAAAGGAATTGACGGGAACCCGCACAAGCGGTGGAGCATGTGGTTCAATTCGACAATAAGCGAGGAACCTTACCAGGGCTTGAAATCTAGCTGCACGCCCAGCGAAAGTTGGGAATCCTTCGAGGGTGCTAGACAGGTGCTGCATGGTTGTCGTCAGCTCGTGTCGTGAGATGTCGGGTTAAGTCCTTTAACGAGCGCAACCCCCATCAGATGTTAAAATGTTCATCTGAAACCGCTGCCTTTAAGGCAGAGGAAGAAGGGGACGACGTCAAATCAGCATGGTCCTTTGACGCCCTGGGCCACACACGTGCTACAATGGCCAGTAACAATGGGTTGCCAAACCGAGAGGTGGAGCTAATCCCATCAAACCTGGTCTCAGTTCGGATTGAGGGCTGCAACTCGCCCTCATGAAGCTGGAATCGCTAGTAACCGCGAATCAGCCTCGTCGCGGTGAATACGTTCTCGGGTTTTGTACACACCGCCCGTCACGCCAAGAGAGTCGGTAATACCCGAAGATTGCTTTTTAGCGATTGAAGGTAGGATCGATGATAGGGGCGAAGTCGTAACAAGGCACGCGTAGCGGAAGCTGTGCGTAGATCACCTCCTTTCTAGGGAGACATAGAAAAAGGGTTAAAACCCCTTTATTTCAGGTCGGTACGGAATTTTTTCCGTTCCTAACTATCTTTTCCCCATTTCTGCCACTTTCTAGTTGTCAAAGATTTTATTTTGACTGGGCTGGGTTGACCCCACTGTTCGCGAACGGTCGGGGTTGAAAAATCCGGTCTTTTTTGTTAAATTATAGAGCATATGGGCGCGTAGCTCAGCCCGGTTAGAGCATTCCTCTGATAAGGGAAAGGTCAAAGGTTCGAATCCTTTCGCGCCCACCATAAATATTTATAAGCCGAGATAGTCCCGACCCCGTAGGGGTCGAGGATCCTCGTCCTCCCGCAAGGCGGGACGGACGGGACTCAGTGGTCCTGTATACTACTAAAGGGTACGGGATAAATGTCACAAAGGACTTTACATATTTATATTCCCAGTTGCCGAGAATTAGGTTAGCCGAGATAGTCCCGACCCTGTAAGGGTCGAGGATCCTCGTCACTTCGCTAAGCGAAGTGACGGGACTCAGTGGTATCCCTAGTCGCTTTCAGCAACCGGTCCCTGGCAGACCGGGATCCCGCCCATATGTCGAGACCTTAATAAGCCGAGATAGCTCAGTGGTAGAGCGAAGGACTGAAAATCCTTGCGTCCCCAGTTCGATTCTGGGTCTCGGCAACTGGGAATATTATAGAGCTGAAAATTTTACCCCGTACTTGAGCGAAGCGAATAGTAACGGAGCCTTGCGACCCAGGAAGCCTGTCCTGAGCCGCGTCGAAGGAATTCTGGGTCTCGGTACCATAGTTTCCACCCAAGGCAACATCGGGGCGTAGCTTCCGTCCTTACCTCTCAGCAAATTCGAGGCTTCGGCGGACAGGCAGTAGGTTAAAATTCTCATCTTTTAATTAGAAGCTCTGTGATTCCGCGCTGAGTCGGGGCGTAGCTCAGTTGGCTAGAGCGCCTGCTTTGGGAGCTGGAGGTCGCTGGTTCAAGTCCAGTCGCCCCGACTCAGCGCAGTATTTACATATTACTTATTATTTAAGTTGAATAATAAGAAGAGGTCGTCCCGCCTTCGGCAGGATCGCCCTGACCAAGCGGGTATAGTATAATGGCTATTATGTCAGCTTTCCAAGCTGAAAATACGGGTTCGATTCCCGTTACCCGCTCCAAATTTTTGTAAATGTTTATTGTTTATATATTAAAAAGCCTTAAAGATAATCGTAGTTACGTTGGTTATTCTAAAAATTTACTCCAGTCGTATGTAGTATTTAATAGATATTAGATTAGTGATGTGAGTACTAGGCCGTGGTGGCGGAATTGGTATACGCGCTGGACTTAAAATCCAGTGGTGGCAACACCTTGTGGGTTCAAGTCCCACCCACGGTACCAATAAAAAAATAGATCTTATTTTAGACCTATTTTTTTATTTATTTAAATCTGCCAGGCAAAGGCAATCAATATTGCACTAAGAGGAAAAGATATCCAGTAAAAAGAGGGTAATCCCAGAAACCAACTTTCATGCCACCAGAGATCTTTATTATTCTTGTTAAATTTCTTTAAGCCATAATGAGGATTAAAAACAAACCAAAGAAAATCTTCCAGACTCCAAACAAATATCCATGAACCTAAGACTAGTAATTCATTTTTTAAAGTCCATTCGCTAATGTAAAAAACCGGAAGATGAAAAATTAAAAAGGTAAAAGCAAGGACAAAAATGTGATACCCGGTAATTGGCTTTTCCCCGAGTATTTTTTTCTTTGTTTTAAAACAAGGTAGTTTTTCAGCCCAGCCGTATTTTCCCTCAATTTGAATTTCCAAAAAAGCCAGGATTGTTGAACAAGCCAGCATATATAATAAAAAAAAGATAAATTTCATATTCATCATTCTAACATAAAAAAGAAAGAACAGCCATATCCTTTCTTTTCATATTCTTAATTTAAATAATTTCCATTTTTATTACTTTAACGCCCCATTGTATCGCTTCTGCCTTTGAAGGCATCCAGATGTCAGCAATATATTTACCCTTGTAGGCGGCCATTCTGTCGGTAACTGTAAAGATTTTTTCTCCAAATATTTCAGGAAATCTTACTTTACTGCCAAAAGACAAAAAATTATAAGCGAGAGTACCATCGTTTACTCTTTCGCCAGAGGCGGTAATAAAGGGGTTGCCAGAACATTCGTCCGGACTTGAAGAGTAAGCGGTCACGGTCAGATAAAAATAATTTTTAGCTTCTCGGGTTTTTATTTCGGGAAGACTTGGCAAGGCCATAATTTGTTCCATACTGCCATAATTAACAAAACTTTGTTTCCCCCCATTTTCCACTAAAATATGTGATTTAACAGGTTGTGGAAAAATAAAGTTAATAAGACTAATTAGTGAAACAATAGCAATTATTTTTTCTCTGTGAAAGACTTTTTTAGTCTTCATAATAGCTTAGATTTAATAATAATTCTATCAAAAAACTGCTAACATTAGATAAATAGCAGTTGCTTGATAAGATACCTTATCACAGATAAAAAAAATGTCAAGAAAGGTCTCAAGGATAAAAAAATCCCCGCTCCATGTGTTCAGAGCGGGGGAAAGCGAGTGGTTATTCAAGGGTCAAGTAAAATTTGTCATTAATGCCGTCCCAGTTGTATTCTACCAGAAGGTTTACTCCTGGAGAGTAAAATCGGGTAAATGAATCCTCGTGATAAGGACCAAGGCGAAGTCTATTACCAGTTCTTTCATTAACCCGGCAGTCATTGACGATAAAGACGAAAGTACCGCTGGATTCACTGGGGTTCACTCCGAACATGGTGTGCGTATTCCAGTCGTATTCAAATTTGATATCCTCAAAGTTGAAACGGGTTATGCCGTCCGGATCGGGACTAAAAACGTTGGTCTCACAGGCAGAAAAAAACATTAAAGCAACTAAAACCAGAATAATAAGGAGTTTATTCATTACTGATCACCTCTTTCTTATGGCTCGCTTTTGAAAAGAACAATACAACTTAACATATAAAAATATTTTTGTCAATCAAAAAATCATCTCAAGTGAGAGATGGTTTTTTGGTCAAGCTGGACTTGATTGGTCGAGCTAAGCTCGATGGAGCGGCAGATCTCCCTACGGGAGACGACCTTTTATTTTTGTTGATTGTGTGCCTAAAAAAATAAATTGAGTAAATTATTTGGAGCGGCAGACCGGATTCGAACCGGCGACCTT